>NZ_JBEYTW010000157.1:0-11961 GCF_040643275.1 Spirillospora sp. NPDC047418 | reverse complement strand
GTTGGGGTGGGGGGCCGCCGTTGTACGCGGGTGTTTCTGTGTCTGTCTTCCCGGGGCGTGGTGGGCCGGGGGGGCGGGCCCCCCCCCCCCCAACCCGGGGGGCGCCCCCGCGGCCACGCTTCTCAACAGGACCGTGCCGGTCCCCGAACCACTGCCGGACGCCTGGACGGGCCGCATGCGGCCCCTCCGGGTTCAGCTGGCGACGAGCTCCTGCTCGTCGACGTCGGCGTCCACCTCCACCGACCGCTCGTACTCTTCCTTAGCGGTCTCCAGCAGGTCGCGCCACGACCGCACATCCGGCCGCCGCCGCAGCAGGGCCCGACGCTCGCGCTCGGTCATCCCGCCCCAGACACCGAACTCGATCCTGTTGTCGAGGGCGTCAGCGAGACACTCCGTGCGCACCGGGCAGCCCCGGCAGATGAGCTTGGCCCGGTTCTGCGCCGCGCCCTGAACAAACAGGGCGTCCGGATCCGCGTTACGGCAGGCGGCGCGGGCGGTCCAATCCGTGATCCACATCTTGGCCCCACTCCCCTAGGGTCTGTGTCGATTTGCGCTCCTTGGCCGGACGGGCGCGGACGTCAGGCCGCCAAACGAAAGCCGTGGGGAAGAACTTACGGAAGCGAGACAGGTTTCAACAGTCCCCGATGGGCCCATTCTCGATATAGCCCACCGGGGCCATACCGCCGGAACGGACTAGTTACCTGTAGTTGACGCGCCAGACACGGCGCAGGTTGCCATGATGAGGGCATACCGGGCGAACGCCCGGCCCGGGGCGGCCCGACCGGCCAGATCGCGGGGGCGCTGTGGGGGAGGTGTCCCTAATGCACTTCTCGTCCCGCGTACCCTAGATCCCGTGCGCGTTGCGAATACGGATCGGGGCAAGGCCGCCTCCACGCTGTTCAAGCTGCTCGGTGCCGGGGCGGTGGCGGGTCTCATCGTCGCCCTCATCGCGCTGCCGGCCGTCGGCAGCGCGGGGCTCACCGCTCGCGACGCCGCGAACAACTTCGACAGCATGGACAGCCAGCTCAAGACGTCCCCGCCGTCCGAGAAGACCGTGATGTACTCCGCGGACGGCAAGCCGGTCGCGACGTTCTTCGACAAGTACCGCGAGTCCGTCCGCCTCGACCAGGTCGCGCCCATCATGCGCAAGGCCATGATCGACATCGAGGACTCCCGGTTCTACGAGCACGGCGCGCTCGACCTGAAGGGCACCATCCGCGCGATGGCGTCCAACGTCGAGTCGGAGCAGACGCAGGGCGGGTCCACGCTCACGCAGCAGTACGTCAAGAACCTGCTGGTCGACAGTGCCCGGACGGACGAGGAGTACCGCGAGGCGACCGCGCCCACGGTCGGACGCAAGCTCCGTGAGCTCCGCTACGCGCTCGACATCGAACAGCGCATGTCGAAGGACCAGATCCTCGAGGGCTACCTCAACATCGCCTACTTCGGCGCGGGCGCGTACGGGGTGCAGGCCGCCGCGAAGCGCTACTTCAGCGTCCCGGCGTCCAAACTGAGCCTCGGCCAGGCCGCGCTGCTCGCCGGCATCACGCAGAACCCCACCGCCTTCGACCCCATCCGCAACCCCAAGGACGCCCGCCACCGGCGCGACATCGTCCTCTACCGGATGGCCCAGCTCAACCACATCACCAAGGCGCAGGCCGACGAGGAAGCCGCCAAGCCGATCCAGCTGAACCGCACCGACCCGGTCGGCGGATGCCAGTCCAGCAAGGCGCCCTACTTCTGCGAGTACGTCAAGTACGACATGCTCAACATCCTGTCGGACGGCAAGTACTTCTCGCTCAAGCCGAAGCAGCAGCAGAACATCGTCAACGAGCTGAACCGCGGCGGCTACACGATCCGCACCACGATCGACATGCAGGACCAGCGGGCCGTCGACAAGACGCTCCGCGGCACGGTCCCCCCGAACGGCAACCGCGTCGCCGCCCAGGCGATGGTCGAACCCGGCACGGGCAAGATCAGGGCGATCGGCCTGAGCAAGCGGTTCGGTCCAGGCAAGGGCCGGACCACCATCAACCTCCCCGCCGACTACCACCACGGCGGCGGCAACGGCGTGTCGGCGGGCTCGACCTTCAAGGTCTTCACCCTCGCCGCCGCCATCGACCAGGGCATCCCGGTCAGCACCACCATCAACTCCCCGCAGACCGCGACGGTCGGCGGCTTCCAGCCGTGCCGCTACACCGGGACATGGCAGGGCAAGAAGTACGACAACGACCTGGTCGGCGGCGGCGCGCCCTGGACGGTGTCCAACGCCGGCGACAGTGAGAAGGGCAACTTCAACCTCAAGACCGGCACCTGGCACTCGGTCAACACGTTCTACGCCTACCTCGAGAAGCGCGTCGGCGTCTGCAACGCGATCAAGATGGCCGAGAAGTTCGGGATGAAGCAGGGCAACGGCAACCCGCTGCTGCCGATCCCGTCCCAGGTCCTCGGCGTCAACGACGTCGACATGGTGCACCTCGCCGCCGCCTACGCCGGCTTCGCCGCCCGCGGCAAGTACTGCTCGCCCATCTCGGTCACCGAGGTCGTCGACCCGCAGGGCAAGAAGCTGAAGCTGCCCAAGCAGGACTGCCACCAGGCGCTCGACCAGGACGTCGCCGACAAGGTGAACTCGATCCTGCAGGGCGTCCTCACCAAGGGCACCGCCGCCGGACTCGGCATCGGCCGCCCCGCAGCCGGCAAGACCGGCACCTGTGAAGAGTTCACCTGCGCCGTGTTCGCCGGCTACACCCCGAACCTCGCCTCCGCCGTCGCCTACTGGGACTTCCGCGGCCCCTGGCAGTACAAGGTCTACGGCATCTACGGCGCGACGATCCCCGGCCCCCTCTGGCGGACCTCGATGCAGCGGGCGCTGGCCGGCGAGCCCGCCCCCGGCTTCCAGACCCCGTCCCGCAGCTTCGGCGACACCACCCGCGTCCCGCAACTGAAGGGCGCGACCGTCGCCGACGCCAAGTCCAAGCTCGCCGCGGCCGACCTGCAGGGCAAGGTCGCGTCCGGATCCGTCGACTCCGGCCAGCCGCGCGGGACGGTCGTGTCCACGTCACCGGACGCGGGCAGCGAGGTCCCGCCGGGCAGCACCGTCATGCTGTACATCAGCAACGGCAAGAAGCCCGCCCGCGGCCACGAGGACGACTGACCGCTTCCTGAAGGGCCCGGCGTTCCCGCCGGGCCCTTCGTCATTCCGCGAGCTGCCGCTTGACCTCGGCCGCGACCCGCCCGCCCTCGGCGCGCCCGGCGACCTTCGGGTTCACGGCCTTCATGACCTGCCCCATCGCCCGCGGCCCCGACGCACCCGTCTCGGCGATGGCATCCGCCACGAGCGCCGTCAACTCCTCATCGCCCAGCTGCGCGGGCAGGTACTCCTCCAGCACCGCGCCCTCGTCCCGCTCCGCCTGCGCCTGCGCCTCACGCCCCGCGTCACCGAACGCCGTCGCGGCCTCACGGCGCTTCTTCGCCTCCCGCGTGAGCACCTTGACGACGTCGTCGTCCGACAGCAGCCGCGACTGCTTGCCCGCGACCTCCTCGTTCTTCACCGCGGTGAGCGCCATCCTCAACGTCCGCGTGCGCACCTCGTCGCGCGCCTTCATCGCGGACGACAGATCGGTCTCCAGCTTCTCCTTCAGGGTCATGCCAACATCATGCCCGTCCCGTACCTTCTGCCTCATCAGGATTACCGCGCGGTGCCCATCTCTGAAAGCATGGAGTCCTGAGAAGGGAGAGTCGTGCGAAAGAGATACGCCGTGCCGCTGAGCCTCCTGGGCACGGGGGCGGCGACCCTCGGGTACGCCTCGGTGATCGAGCGGAACTGGTTCCGCCTCCGCCGCGTCGATGTGCCGGTACTGCCGCCGGGCCGTCCGTCGGTGAAGATCCTGCACATCTCCGACGCGCACCTCACCCCCGGACGCTCCCGCCTCATCCACTGGGTCCGCGCCCTGGACGCCCTGGAACCCGACCTCGTCGTCAACACCGGCGACACCCTCGCCCACCGCGACGCGATCGGCCCCTTCCTCGAAGCCCTGGGCCCCCTCCTCGACCGTCCCGGCGTCTTCGTCTACGGCTCCAACGACCTGTTCTCCCCGCTCTTCAAGAACCCCCTCCGCTACATCTGGCGGACGAGCAAGTCCGACTACGAGCGCGGCCGCCGCGACCCCGACCTCCCGTACCGCGAGCTCGGCTCGTCCCTCCAGGCCGCCGGCTGGCTCGACCTGAACAACCGCATCGGCCGCCTCAAGGTCGGCGAACTGGACGTCGAGTTCGGCGGCATCGACGACTCCCACATCGACCGCGCCCGCTACGACAAGATCGCAGGCCCCGTCGACCCCCAGGCCGACGTCCACATCGGCGTCATGCACAGCCCCGAGCCGCACAACCTCGACCGCTTCACCGCCGACGGCTACGACCTCCTCCTGGCCGGCCACACCCACGGCGGCCAGGTCTGCGCCCCCTTCTACGGCGCCCTGGCGACGAACTGCGGCATAGACCGCCCCCGCGTGAAGGGCCTCCACAAACACCGCGGCTCCTGGCTCCACGTCTCCGCGGGCCTGGGCACGTCCCCGAAGGCCCCCATCCGCTTCTGCTGCCCCCCGGAGGCGACCCTCCTCACCCTCGTCCCCCGGTGAACTGGCAGACGGCCACCACCCTCTCAACCCTCTACGACAAGGCAGTCCAGAGCCGCACGCTCGCCCCCCTAGGCGCCCGCGCCCTCTGGAACTACGACATAGAGAACCTCAGAGGCGCGATCGCCGCCCAAGACCCAAACGCGCTGACCCTGGACATCCCCTGCGGCGGCGGCCTGGCAGTAGACGACAACCCCCGCCACGTAGCCGCCGACATCTCCCGCCCCATGCTCACCCGAGCCCGCCGCAGAACGAACACCCTCCTCCAAACCGACATCTACGCACTCCCCTTCGCCCCCGCCACCTTCGACGCCTGCGTCACCTACAACGGCCTCCATTGCCTGGACGACCCACCCGCAGCCATAGCCGAACTGACCCGCGTCCTACGCCCCGGCGGTACCCTGACCGGCACAACGATCACCACCGGCACGAACCGCGACCCGTTGATCAAGCTGTTCCAACGCCTGGACATCTTCGGCACCCCAGGCACACCGGCCGACCTCCGAACCTGGCTGACGTCCGCCGGCCTCACCGACATAGAGATCACCCCCTCGGGCGCCGTGACCGGCTTCACAGCCCGTAAATAGGGACGCAGCACCCCTCGCCATCCGCTACAGTGGTCAAGGCGCCGGGAGCACGTACGACCTCCCGGGCAGCCACCACCGGGGTGTAGCGCAGCTTGGCAGCGCGCTTCGTTCGGGACGAAGAGGTCGTGGGTTCAAATCCCGCCACCCCGACAGAAAACGCCAGGTCAGAGGCCGGATCTCCACACAGGAGACCGGCCTCAAGATCTTTTGTCCGTCATTTGTCCGCGAACTCCGCCGCCACCCACGGACACCGTCCGCCCCGGACCAGCACCGCGCGACAACCGCCCCGCCTGCCCAACGTTCAAACGGGAACCATCCGTCCAGCACCCAAACTGGTCGAACGCTCGCGATGCTGGCAGCGCCTCCAACACGCGACTTCGGGCGATGTAACCGACCCAACACGGCCACCTCACCCTGGCTGCGGACGACTCCCTCGACGGGCATAACTCTCCCGAGCTCGTTCCTCTCATCACGGGGGCCGCCATGAGCCCGAGCCTCGGCATGCTCGTACGCTCCGCCCGCGTCGCCCACGGCTGGACGCAACGCGACCTGGCCAGCCGCCTCCACTGCTCTCGCTCCACCATCTCCCGCCTGGAGACGGGCGCCCAACCTCTGGACGACGTAACCACTCTCCAACGCCTCGCCGAAGTTCTAGAGATCACCCCAACCGCACTGGGCATCACCGCTACGGTGACGATCAACCCACCCGCGGAGGACGATGTGCGGCGCCGCCAGCTGTTGACCGGCCTCGCGGTCACCGCTGCCGCCGCCAGCGCACCAGCCCGTGCCGCCGTCGCAGCAGCGGCCGGCCCCGAAGCCAATCCGCGAGCCTTCCTCCTGGCTCGTGTCCGCGACGCCATGCTCGGAACCGGCCACCCGGGCCGCCCCATACCGTCGCCCCAACTCCGTCCCGCCCTCAGAGCGGCGATCCGTGACTACGACGACTGCCAGTACAGCCGACTCGCCGACGCCCTGCCCCGTCTGATCTACAGCGGACACTCTGCAGGAGAAGCGGCTTGCGCCGTAATCGCCGAGACGTACAACCTCGTCACGAGAATCATGATCAAGCTGGACGATCAGCTCGGCTGGATCGCTGCCGACCGAGCCCGGACCCTCGCGGCCACGTCCGGTAGCCCCCTGGCGGCCGGCGAAGCAGCACGCAACCTCGCTGTGCTGGCCCGCCGCGCGGGATGGCACACCCAAGCGACGCAGATCGCACTGGACATGGCCGAAGACGAGATGCTCCGAGGCCACGACTCCACACTCACCGCCGAACGCGGACTCTTGGTGATGTCAGCCGCCTACACCGCCGCCCACGCCGGCGACCGCTCCGGCATGCGGCAGCTGACAGAACAAGCAGCGGCGACCGCAGCGCAACTCGGCAGAGGAGTACTCCTACGCGACCACGGTGGAGGCTTCAATTCCACCGCGGTCCAGCTCCACCTCATCTCCGCCGAATACGCCGCAGGCGATCCCGCTGCCGCGATCGCAGCCGCCCGTAAGCTCACGCCCCGGTCTCTACCGACTCTCGAACGCCGAGCCCGCTACTTCACCGACATCGCCCGCGCGTACGGGATGTGGGGACGCCGCGACCAGTGTCTACAGGCACTCCTGCACGCAGAGCGCGCGGCCCCTCAAGAAACACACTCCCGCCCCGCCGTCCGCGACTTGGTGACCAGCCTCCTGGTCTCCGGCCGAACGTCTCCAGAACTCCGAGGCCTGGCCGCCCGCTGCGGCATCCCGTGACCTCAACCCTCGACCGTAAGCCCAACACCCGGCCCAGTCCCAGTGGGCGTGCAGAACATGCACACCGCGTCCACGACCTGCACGCCGGCCTCCGCACGTCGCCCCAACCAGCCGACAGTGATGCCAAGACCGCCGAACTCACGGCAGGTCACTCGCTCCAGGAGGCCCACCATGACCACCGGAACTGTTCAGGACGTCGACCGGACGGGCACCAAGCCCAGAGACCCCAAGTCATACGTCGACACGCAAGTGTGGGAGCGGCAGATCGCCCTCCTCGTCCGCGACCACCCCTTCGACACCGTGATGGCCGAGCGTCTGTACGGGCAGGCCGTCGCCTACCTCATCACCGCGATGGAAAAGTGGGGCGAGAATCTGGAGATCGGCTGTGGCCCGCTGGTCGACATCGCCGTCCACGGGTTCATCCTCGACACCCGCAACTACCGCGAGTTCTGCGACCGCCACTTCGGCCGCTTCCTGGAGCACATCCCGGCGATCGAGTTCAAGCACGATGGTTCCGTCGAGCGGACGGCCCACATCATCGAGGCCAACGGCTTCGCGATCGACTGGCCGCTGTGGGAGGCCGACTTCGCCAAGTGCACCCCCTGCTACCCCGGTAGCAACTGCCACTGACCACATCCCGCTGAGGGGCCGGCGCCGCAGAGGCGTCGGCCCCTCGCTGCATTTGAAGACGAACCAGCAGTGTTCTTTTCGCTCCGCGGCTACCGTGACACGGGTCCCACCACCCACTCCTCAGGGGCCCGCACCTATGCCGACCAGCGTCAACGACCGCACCAGCTACTGGGATCACTACGCCGAGGGCGTCACCGACGAAGTGCCAGAGGAGGCCCTCAAGAACGCCTTCGGCTGGACGCAGTACCCCGGCCACGGTCCAGGCGACGAACTGCTCGGCGACCCGCTCACCGCACTAGAACTTGGCTCAGGCCGAGGCGACGCCGTAGCGGCCCTGGCAACCAAGGGCATTACAGCCACCGGGGTCGACATCTCCGAAGCCCAGTGCCAGCGCGCCCGGAACCGCTGGGGCCACCTTCCCTCGGCCCGCTTCGAACACGCCGACGTCATCGACTACCTCACCGCCACAGACCAGCGCTGGGATGCCATCTACTCCATCTGGGGCGCGGTCTGGTTCACCAACCCCGACGACCTGCTTCCGCTCGTCCACGCCCGCCTGAATCCTGGCGGCAAGCTGGTCTTCTCCCACGCCCCGGCCGTACCCGGCTCCTACGGTGTCCAGGGCATCTACGGCGCCGGCTTCACCGGCCCCCAAGTCTGGCTCTACCGCTGGTCCTACGACCCAGACACCTGGACAACCATCCTCCAAGCCCACGGCTTTGTGAGGATCACGTCCCACATAGAGCCGTCTCCGAGCTCGAACCACGTGGGCACCCTCATAACGCAAGCTCGCCATGCAGAGAACGCATGAGCTGCATGACATGACGGCTGGGTACTCGGCAACCAGCAACACGCACCCCGTCCCGCTGGGTGTGGCTAGCCCGCCCGGGGAGCGAGGCAGAGGCGTGACGATGGGGGCGTGGTGGTCGAAGCGGACTATGAGGCCGGATTTGCGGTAATGCTTTCGGGGTAGAAGCGTGTGTCGTTCGGTGAACTCCTATCTCGGAATCCCCCGCCAGGTCTGCGGCGAGGTTCCGGCCGATCTTGGCAATCAAATCCTGCTGCCGCCGCTGCCCGCGGTGCAGGTTCGCCAGCGTCCGCCGCGCGACGCCGTATAGATAGAAGCGCGCCTCATCGCCTGGCGGGACGTCGTCGAGGCGGCGCCAGGCGGCCAGGAAGGTCTCGGCTATCACGTCCGCGGCGTCATCGACATCGCCCATGGGCTGCCGCACGTAGCCCGTGACATGCTCGAGATGAGCCGCGCACAGCTCCTCGAACCGGGCCGAACGTTCGTACCTCAAGCCATCTCCTCTCGGCGGGCGTCCCACGGGGACCCCGCGTGACCGACGGTCGGGGAATGTGCGGCTTCCGGATCAACGCGGCTCCTGGCGCCATCACGGCATCGGACAGCCATCACCTCCTGGTGTTGATGTTCAGTCACCAGTCGACTACCGTCGCAGTAGGTTGCGGATACGATCAACCAGCCGGAACACGATCAGCTATCTGAGCTTGAAATGTGTAGATTCACGCGGCCCATGGGCTCCAAAAAGATCGAATTGTTCTCTGGACACCCGCCGTTCTACGGCTTATTCGGCCTAGCCGACGTCGAGACGGCGGAGCGCGTATCCCCTGGCCGCCAGGTCAACAAGCGAGTCTTGGGACGGCGAACGAGGCAACCTCCTCCCGCAAGGTTCCATCTGCACCCGGAAACCTGCCCCCAATGTCCCACACCGAAGGCAGTTGACATGCTGCTGACGGCGACCCACACCATGACGCCAGCCCCACCTGTAGTGGAGGGGGCCTACCGCAGGATTTCCGCCGCCACTTCGACTGCCTGTGAGGTCGCGCCAGCTGCCTGGACAGGGAAAGATGGATCGGTGATCGAGGGAGGCCGAAGACTTGGGATTCAAGTTCATCGAAGGGCACATGGGCGCACTCAAGGTTGACTACTTCCGCGCAACGCCCCGAAGGCTCTCCTCGATAACTCGCCCTACTACGCAATGAACGGAGAAGCCTGCGTATGTCCTTCCAAACCCCGCTCAGCGTCGAGGAGATGCTCATCGCGATCCACAGGCGCGAGTACCTCATGCCTGCCATTCAACGAGAATTCGTGTGGGGCACCGGCCAGATCGTCAAGCTCTTCGACAGCCTGATGCGCGGCTACCCGGTCGGCTCATTCCTGCTCTGGAACGTCAAGCCGGAGACGGCGCAGTCCTACACGTTCTACGAATTCCTCACGCACTACCACGAACGCGACAATCCGTACGCCGACAAGGCGACAGTACTTGCGGGCACTGGGACGACCGCCGTCCTTGACGGTCAGCAGCGGCTGACGTCACTCAACATTGCCCTGTACGGCAGCTTCGCCGAGAAGAAGAAGTACGCGTGGTGGAACAGCCCGGACGCGTTCCCCGTCAAGAAGCTCTATCTCAACTTGGTCGAGGACCCTAAAGACGAAGAGCTCGGCCTCAAGTATGATTTGCGGTTCCTCACTGACAAGGAGGCCGCAGCCGGGCAGGACGCGGAAGACAAGTGGTTCCGCGTAGGCGCTGTTTTCGACCTTGCCAATGCTGGTCCGGCGATCATGAAGGAGCTGGAGCAGCGGAGAATTGCGAACTCGGGTGCCGCTTTCCAGCGGCTTTACGACCTGTACGAGGCGGTTCGGGTCCTCAAGCCCATGAACTACTTCCTCGTCACAGATCAAGACCCCGACAAGGTGCTGGAAATCTTCGTCCGGGTCAACAGTGGCGGCACCACGCTGTCCTACTCCGATCTGCTGCTCTCCATGGCGACCAACCAGTGGCGGGAACTCGACGCTCGGGAGGAGGTCCGCTCACTCGTGCGCGACCTCAACAGCAACGCTGGGCGTCAGTTCTCCTTTTCCAAGGACGTCGTCCTCAAGACAGCACTCAGCATCGCCGGCGTCGACCTCCGCTTCAAAGTCTCGAACTTCACCCAAGCGAACATGGCTAAGGTCGAGGCCACGTGGCCGCAGATCGAGGGCGCCCTCCTACGAGCGGCGACACTGCTTCAGCAGTTCGGCTACAACGAACGCAACCTTACGGCCAACAGCGTCATCATTCCGATTGCCCACTACCTTCACCTACGGGGTGCAAGTGACTCCTACCTCGACTCCAGTGCCGATGCCGCTGACCGGCTCGCGCTCCAGCACTGGGTCACGCGCTCGCTGATCAAGCGTGGGGTGTGGGGCTCCGGTCTCGACACCACCCTCACCCGAATCCGCGAAGTACTCACCGCCAACACCACTGGCCGTTTCCCGGTCGCCGATGTGGAAGCGGCGATGACCGCGGTCGGCAAGAGCCTGTCGTTCGATGCCGCCGAGATCGACGAACTACTGAATCTCAAGTACGCCGGGCAGCGAACCTTCCCAGTACTGTCCGTGCTATATCCGGGGCTGGATCTCAGTAAGCAGTTCCACGAGGACCACATCTTCCCGAGGTCACGCTTCACGAAGAAGAAGCTCGCCGCGTCCGGCATCCCCGAGGAGAAGATCAACGCCTACCAGGAGACGGTCAACCTCCTGCCTAACCTGCAACTCCTTCCCGGCACCGTGAACGTTGAAAAGCAGGCCACGCTTCCTGCCGACTGGGTCAAGTCCGACACTGCGTTCCCGGACGCCGCAAAGCGGAAGACGTACCTCAGTGAAAACGACCTCGACGGACTGCCGCTGGACCTGGCCGACTACCTCCTCTTCTTCGAGGAGCGCAAGAAGAGGATCAGGGACCGCCTCGTCAAAGCCCTCGGAGCGACGACGGCATCAGAGACCACTGAGGAGTGAGATGTGGCCACCGGCGCCACCGAGACGGACGGCGTACTAACGGATGGTCACGGCGTCACCTCCAGCGCGAACGCGGCCGGTGCCGCCGACCCCCAGGGGTTCGTCAGGTGATGGATGGCTCATGGGATGCTGGGGCCCATCTTGCAGGTGTGCGGCGACTCCATCCCCGGCCTTCTGCAACAGACGACGCGGTAGGCCTTCATGCCTGTGCCAGGTCCCGGCGCGAGCTCAGGCCGAGAGGTCCGCACTGCAGCGTGTACGCCAGCAACGGTGACGGCATGCTCTCACCCAGATCGGCATACTTCGCCCGGTGGATGTGGCACGGCCTGGCCGGTCGCCCTCCATTACCCCGGTGTGCCCCACTTAGGGACGGGAGCCATCGAAGCAGCTGGTAGCCGTGTCGCGGATAGCGCCGCGCTGCCAAGCGCGCCTAAGCAAGGAGGCTTGTCCAGATCAAGGGCTTTCGTTGCGAGCTTGTAACGTCAGGTGTGGAAAGTCCTTGCAGGTAGAAGGCGATGTTCGCTTTACCTGATGCGTCCTGGATATGCCTCGGCGAGTTCGTTGA
>NZ_JBEYTW010000156.1:0-12767 GCF_040643275.1 Spirillospora sp. NPDC047418 | reverse complement strand
ACCTCAATCTGCGCACGCTCGGCACTCGTCAAACGCTTTCCTGGCACAACAAGATCCTTCCAAAGACCTCGTCGCAACAGACACTAGAAACCGCCCGCGCTCATAACAACAACACGCCGCAGATCAACACTTAGTGAGACTCGAGGGTGCAGCCACCTTGCCCGTGGGGTGGGTGGGAAGTGCTGGCTGAGCCAGAGCGTGGGCGGGGGCGCGCGGGGGTTGGCTTTTGGCGGGTTTGCTAGTTTGCGGCGTTTTCTCCTGGGACTACCACGCCGGACTCGTACGCGAGCATCACGGCCTGCGCGCGGTCGCGTAGGCCGAGCTTGGTGAAGACGCGCGCCACGTGCGTCTTCACGGTGTGCTCGCTGACGACGAGGCGCCGCGCGATCTCGCCGTTGGACAGGCCGCCCGCGATCAGCACCAGGACCTCGGTCTCCCGCGCGGTCAGCGTCGCCAGCTCCGCCGGGGCCTGCGGGCGGTTGCGGCGCTGCTTGGTGAACTCGCGGATCAGCCGCCCGGTCACCTGCGGCGCCAGCAGCGAGTCGCCGCGCGCCACCACCCGGACGGCGGAGACCAGCTCGTCGGCGGTCGCGTCCTTCAGCAGGAAGCCGCTGGCGCCGACAGCGAGCGCGTCGTAGACGTACTCGTCGATGTCGAACGTCGTGAGGACCAGCACCCGGACGTTCTCGGCGCCAGGCAGGGCGAGGATGCGGCGGGTCGCCTCGATGCCGTCCATGCCGGGCATCCGGATGTCCATGACGACGACGTCGGGCCGGTTGCGCTCGGCGATCCGGACGGCCTCGCGGCCGTCGCCTGCCTCGCCGACGACGGTGATGTCGTCCTGCGCGGCGAGCAGCGCGGCGAACCCGGCCCGCACGATCGTCTGGTCGTCGACGATCAGCACGTTGATCACGGCCGCCACCCTTCCGGTGCGGGGACGCGCGGGTCGGGGACGGCCGGATCAGGGACGGTCGGGCGGCGCCTGCGAACCGTGTCCACGGTGGGAATTCCCCTCCCTCGTCAGCGGAAGCTCGGCCTCCACCAGGAACCCGCCCTCGGCGGCCGGGCCGGCGGAGAACCGTCCGCCCAGCATGGTCGCACGTTCCCGCATCCCGACGAGCCCGTGTCCGCCACCGGCGTCCGGCGCCTGCACCCGGGTGCGCCCGTCGCCCCCATCGTCGCGGGTCGGGCCCGCGGGGTCCAGTATCGCGGTACGGGAGACGGGGGCCTCCCGGTTCAGTACCTGCGTCGGTGCGGACGCGCCGTCGTCGCGGACGCGGACGGCCAGCCGGTCCGGCAGGAACATCAGGTCGACGTGGACGCCGGCGCCGGGCGCGTGCCGCCGCGCGTTCGTCAGCGCCTCCTGGACGATCCGGTACGCCGACAGCTCGACGGTCGTGGACAGGTCGCGCGGGTCGCCGTGGACGGCGAGGTCGACCTGCCCGCCGGCGCCGCGGTGCTGGTCGATCAGGTCGGGCAGCCGGTCGAGGCGCGGCTGCGGGGAGTTCGCGGCGTCCGGTCCGGGGTTGGCGTCGGCGCGCAGCACGCTGAGCAGCCGCCGCATCTCCACCAGCGCCTCCCGCGCCGTCCGGGCGATCTCGGTGTACCCGGCGCGGGCCTCCGGTGACAGGTCCTCCATCGTGTACGGGGCGGTCTCCGCCTGCACCGCGATCATGGAGACGGAGTGCGCGACGACGTCGTGCAGCTCGCGGGCGATGCGGGCGCGTTCGCGCATGACGGCCTGCTCCCGCTGGACGGCGGTGAGCCGGGTGAGGGTCTCGTTGGTGCGCTCGGCGGCCTCGGCCTCCGTCCGCCCGGCGGACTCGACGACGCGCCGCGCGTCGCCGAGCCCGATCGCGGCGAGGACGGCGACGATCGGCGCCGGCCACGGGATCTCATCGAGCGTCCCGGTGGCGAGGTAGACGACGGCGATCGTGGCGACGCTGCCGACCGCGAGGACGCCGGTGGACTGGCGGGGCAGCTGCCGGCCCAGCGCGTACAGCGTGTAGAGGGCGGCGAAGCCGGTGGTGACGAGCAGGATCTGCCCGGTGAGCAGGCTCGCCGCGACGGCGCTGAGCACGACCGCGGCGACCGGGCGCAGGTTCTCCCGGCGCCAGACGAGCGGGAGCGTCGCCGCGACCGCGAACCCGCCGGCGAGGCCGAGCGGGGAGTCCTCGCGCGGCGCCAGTTCGGCGAGCGCGGCGATCGCGAGGGCGAGCCCGGTCAGCGGGGCGAAGTACCAGGAGCCGACGACCTCCCGCCAGGTGTTGATCCACCGGGGCAGCGGCGCCGTCCCGCCCGCCGGGGCGCCGGGCGGGGCGCCGGGGGCCGGCGGGCGCCCGGCGCCGCCGGTCAGCCGTGCGCCGAGCCGCGCCGCCAGTGGGCGCAGGAGGGTGCCGATCCCGGTGAGGATCCACAGCAGGAGCTGCCCGACGCCCGCCACGATCCGGCCGGACAGCCGCCACGCGTGGTGCGCGACGGCTGGGCCGAACCCCGCGGGGTCGGGCCTCGGCCCTTCCGGGGGGCGTGGAGGGGCGGCCCCCCACGCGGAATCGGTCCGGGCCTTGTCATCGGAGGTCACCCCTCAATAGTGACCGCTGGGGAGTGAGGTGGCCTCACCGTGCGGATGTATAGGGAGGAGGCGGGTCCACCTGGAGTACCACCCGCGATCCCTCCTTGAGGGGGACGTCCCGGAGCGGGCCGCGCACGTAATGTCTTAACCGTGACCGCGACGGTGGCCATCGCCGACGTAGGGGGTTCGGCGGGGCCGCCGCGGTCACACCAGAACCGCCCGGTTTCAGGGGTCCGGGCGGGGAGGCATGGGAAGCACCTCGCCGGACGGCGGCGTTCCGCTTTCGCGGAGGCATTCGCCGGTCTCGCCTGGGCTGGGGTACGGCCGGCACTGCGGCGGCCGCCCGGCGAGGGGTCCCATGTTCCCGCTGGCACCGCTCCCCCTGGAACCGCCCCGTCCGGAGCCGTTCCCGCGGAGCGGGGGCCGTCAGGACGATGACGCGGGCGTCTCCGGGGTCTTCTCCGCGACGGCGCCGGCCGCGGCCGCGGCCGCGTCCGCCTCGAACAGCGCCGGCTCCAGGTAGATCAGCTTCGCCTCCGGGACTTGCGCCCTGATCTTCGCCTCGGCCGCGTCGATGCCGCGCGCGACCTCCGCGGCGGTGTCGTCGTGGTGGACGGCGATCTTCGCGGCGATCAGCAGCTCGTCCGGGCCGAGGTACTCGGTCCGCATGTGGATGAGGCGCTGGACCTCCTCGACCGACTCCAGCGCCGCGACGATGCGCCGCTCGGTGTCGGCGTCGGCGCCCTCGCCGATCAGCAGGCTCTTGGTCTCGATCGCCAGGATCGTCGCGACCGCGCCGAGCAGCACGCCGATCGCCACGGTGCCGACGCCGTCCCAGATGCCGTCGCCGGTGGCCACGGCCATCGAGACGCCGAACAGCGCGAGGATCAGGCCGATGAGCGCGGCGAGGTCCTCCAGCAGGACGACCGGCAGTTCGGGGGCCTTGGCCCGGCGGATGAACGCCCACCACGACTGCTCGCCGCGGACGGTGTTCGACTCCTTGATCGCGGTGCGGAAGGAGAACGACTCCATGACGATCGCGATGATCAGCACCGCGAACGCCCAGATCGGGGACTTGACGTCCTCCGGGTGGGAGATCTTGTGGTAGCCCTCGTACAGCGAGAACGCCGCGCCGACGGTGAACAGGACGACCGCGACGACGAACGCGTAGAAGTAGCGCTCCCGGCCGTAGCCGAACGGGTGCTCGGGCGTCCGGGCGCGGGTGGCGCGCTTGCGGCCGAGGAGCAGCAGCCCCTGGTTCCCCGAGTCGGCCACCGAGTGGATCGACTCCGCCAGCATCGACGACGAACCGGTGAACGCGAAGGCGACGAACTTCGACACCGCGATCCCGAGGTTGGCGGCCAGCGCGGCGACGATGGCCTTTGTTCCACCCTCAGCACTCATCTGGTAATCCTCGCTCTGAGCTCTTCCATGGCAGGCGCCGGCGTCGGATCCACACCGAGCGCGATAGCCAAGTAAACCGTGACATAGTCCGCGAGGGCGATCAGCGTCGCGATTCTCTCCAGCGGATGCTCGCCCTCGGCGCGGACCTCGGTGACCGCGACGCCCCGGTCGCGGGCCATCGCGGCGGACGCCTCGCACTGCAGCCGCACCCGCGGATGCTCCTCCACGTCCCGCAGGACGAGGAGGTGCAGGCCGTGCTCGGGCTCGTCGACGCGGTCGCGGAAGAAGTCATCGGGGTCGGCCGGTGAGCCGCCGCCCGCGAAGACGCCGTCGAACGTCATCAGCTGGCCGTGGCCGGCCTCCGGCACCTCGCCGAAGACCGCCGGGTACTTGGCGTTCGTGTTGAGCTGGCCGCACAGCCGGTACGCCGCCGTCGCCGCGACGGCCGACGAGCCCCACACCAGCGGCACGTCGCCGGCCAGGTCGAGCGCGATGCGCTTGGCGGGGTTGACGAACGGTTCGCTGGACGGACGGCACCGGTGCGCGACGTCCTCCAGGAAGCCGGCCGTGGACTCCAGGACCGCGTCGGGCACGTCCGCGAGCCGCAGCGTGCGCGCGGCGAGGACCAGCGGGACCGCCAGGCCCCACAGCGCCGAGCGCGGCGGCCCGGCCGACCGCACCGGGACGAACACCCCGCGGGTCCGGGCGGCCAGGTCGGCGAGCGGCGAGTCGGGCGCGCCGACGAGCATCAGCCTGCATCCGCGCCGGGCCGCCTCGGCGGCGACCTCCAGGGTCTCCTCGGTGCCGCCCGACGCCGACACCGCGATGACGAGGTCGGCCGCGCCGACCCAGCCGGGCAGCCGGTAGCCGCGCACCGTGGACACCGGGACCGCGCAGCCCGCGCCGCACACCGCCGCGAGCACGTCGCCCGCGACGCCCGCGGCGCCGCTCCCGGCGACGACGACCGCGCGGGGCCGGCCGTCCTCGGCGAGCGCCGCGACGCCCGCCTCGGCCGCCGCCCGCTGCGCCTGCCGCACCTGCGCCGCCGAGGAGGCGACCTGCCGCAGCATCCCGCCCGGGTCGGCGGCCTCCAGCGCCTCGGCGTCGTCCAGCCGCGAAGGGTCGACCGCTGCGCTCATGGCCTCGCCTCCGCTCGGCGGCTCACGGGGCGGGGGTCCTCGCCTCGTCGACGAGCAGGACGGGGATGTCGTCGCGGACCGGATAGGCGTAGCCGCACGAGCCGGTGCACACCAGCTCGTCGGCGCCCTCGTCGGCCCGCAGGTCGCCGCCGCAGTTCGGGCAGGCGAGGATCTCCAGCAGCCAGGAGTCCAGTTTCATCGTCATGGCAGCGTCACTTCTCCCTAGAGTCGGTGCCGGTCACTTGGCCCTGACCGCCGTCACTTCTCCCTGACCAGGGCCAGGACCTCGTCGCGGATCGCCGCCATGGTCGCCTCGTCGCCGGCCTCCGCGTTGAGGCGCAGCAGCGGCTCGGTGTTGGACGGGCGGAGGTTGAACCACCAGCCGGCGGACTCGTCGCCGACGGTGAGGCCGTCCAGGTCGTCCATCTCGACGCCCGGCCGGCCGGCGAAGGCGTCCTGCACCTTCGCGGCGGCGGCGTCCTGGTCGGCGACCTCGCTGTTGATCTCGCCGGACGCGACATAGCGGGTGTACTCGCCGAGCAGGTCCGACAGCGGCCCGTCCTGCTCGCCGAGGGCCGCGAGGACGTGCATGGCCGCCAGCATGCCGGAGTCGGCGAACCAGAAGTCGCGGAAGTAGAAGTGCGCCGAGTGCTCGCCGCCGAACACCGCGCCCGTCTCCGCCATCGTCTGCTTGATGAACGAGTGCCCGACGCGGGTGCGGACCGGCGTCCCGCCGTGCTCGGAGACGATCTCCGGGACGGCCTTGGACGTGATCAGGTTGTGCACGATCGAGGAGCCCGGGTGCTTGGCGAGCTCCCGCGTCGCGACCAGCGCGGTGATCGCGGACGGGGCGACGATCTCGCCGCGCTCGTCCACCACGAAGCAGCGGTCGGCGTCGCCGTCGAACGCGAGCCCGATGTCGGCGCCCGTCTCGCGGACCTTGGCCTGCAGGTCGCGCAGGTTCTCAGGCTCGATCGGGTTGGCCTCGTGGTTGGGGAAGGTGCCGTCCAGCTCGAAGTACATCGGCACCAGGTCGATCGGCAGCCCCTCGAACACCGACGGGACGGTGTGCCCGCCCATGCCGTTGCCCGCGTCCACGACGACCTTCAGCGGGCGGATCGAGGACAGGTCGACCAGCGTCTTCAGGTGGTCGGCGTAGCCCTTGAGGATGTCGCGCCGCGACACGGTGCCGGGCTCGCCGGCGTAGCCGGGGACGCCCTTCTCGATCATCTCGCGGATCTCGCCGAGGCCGGTGTCGCGGCCGACCGGGCGCGCCCCGGCGCGGCACAGCTTCAGCCCGTTGTACCGGGCCGGGTTGTGGCTCGCGGTGAACATGGCGCCGGGCAGGTCGAGGCTGCCGCTGGCGTAGTAGAGCATGTCGGTGGAGCCGAGCCCGGCCTCGATCACGTCCGCGCCCTGGGACGTCGCGCCCCGCGCGAACGCCGCCGACAGCGGGCCGGACGACTCGCGCATGTCGTGCGCGGTGACGATCGCGCTCGCCCCCGTCACCCGTACGAACGCCGCCCCGGCCGCCTCGGCGATCGCGGGGTCGAGCTCGTCCGGGACGACGCCCCGGATGTCGTACGCCTTGAAGATCCTGCCGAGGTCGCCCACTCCTGCTCCCTGTCCGAAGAACCCGTGCCGGAAAGGCACTGCCTGTCACCAGATCCTGTGCCCTGAGAAACCGGGTTCACGAGCCTACCGGGAAGGACGGGCGCGACCCGCCCCGGCGCCACTCCCGGCCGGGCGCTACTCCTGGCCGGGCTGGGTGGAGGCGGGCTCGGAGCGCAGCACCCGCAGGTGGCCGCGGCGGCCGACCTCGGTGCCCTGGCCGACCGGTTCCTGGCCGGGCCCGGGCGCGGGCCTCGCGGCCTCGCGGACGGCGTCGGCGAGGGCCTCCAGGTCGTCCGCGCTGGGCTCGGTCTCCTCCTCGACGGGGAGGCGCACCAGTTCCCACCCCATCGGGGCGGTCAGGCGCTCGGAGTGCTCGGCGCACAGGTCGTAGCAGTGCGGCTCTGCGTACGTGGCGAGCGGACCCAGGACCGCGGTGGAGTCGCGGTAGACGTACGTGAGCGTGAACACTGCGGGCGCCTTGCAGGCGGTACGGGAGCAGGTGCGGACGGGGCTCACGATGGCTGACCGTACCTCCCTCCCACCGGCTCCGCCACCACCCCGGCGCACGTGTCGCCGTTACCGGGCGATTTCCGGGGCAACAACTACATTCCGTGTGGTGTCGACCTCTCACCGTGGGCCGCGCGGCGCCCGCGCGGCCCCGCGTGATCCCGCGCCTCCTCGCGTGGCCGCACGGCTCGCCGAGGGGCCCGCGCGGCCACGGAGGTAGGCTGGGCGCGTGCGATCCCGTGTGGCAGGCGCACGGCGCCGCGATCGGCACGGTCGCGGCCTCCGGGGCCCTCTGACGCCTCCGCACGCGCCGGTCTCGCGGACCCGCGCGGAGCGGTTCGACGACCTCGTCGACGACGAGGTGCAGCGGCTGGTCCAGCGCTGGGAGCGGGAACTGGCCGAGGTGGAGTTCACGGTCGAGGACGTGCCCGACGTCGACCCGTCGTCCGGCGGCCCCGTCCCCCTCGTGCAGACCGTCCTCCAGCCCCCGCCCGCCGGCGGTGGCCCTCCGGTGCGCATCGTGGTGTTCCGGCGTCCCATCGAGGCCCGCGCGTCCGGCGAGGCGGAGAAGTCCCGCATGGTCCGCGACCTGCTGGTGGAGGAGGTTGCCGATCTCCTCGGCATCTCCCCCGAGTCCGTCGACCCGAGCTACGACTTCCCGGACGACGACTAGCGCGACCAGCGCGGCTAGGGCGTCAGGGCGGTCTGGGAGTCGGCGGCGTCCGGCAGGTGCAGGGTCGTCGCGGCCGGGACGACCGGCAGGACGGTGAACAGGTAGTCGTCGCCCGAGCCCTTGGCGAGGACGCGGGACGCGTAGACGGGCGCCGACCCCGGCTTCGGGGTGATCACGGCGGCGTAGGACGCGTCGCCCTTGGCGGGCGGGGTCAGCTCGGCCTCGACGGTGCGTCCGGCCGGGATCCTCACCTCCTGCGGCGCGCTCTTCCCGGCCGCGTTCATCGTCACGACCTGCACGGTCGCCGCGCCCGACGGGGCGGTGAGGATCAGCGACGCGTCGAACCGGTTGTCGGCGACCACGCCGGGCCCGGACGCGGCGAGCGGCCCCGTGGCGGCCCCGTAGGCGACGTCGGCGCCGCGGTCGGCGGCGAACCCCGCGAGGATCGGCCGGTCGGCGACCAGCCGGACGGCGGCGGCCTTGCCCGACAGCGCGCCGGTGAGCGGAACCGACGTCACGGTCTGGGCGGGCGCGTCCAGGACGTCCTGCCCCTGCGGCGCGAACGCGCCGCCCGACGTGATCACCTGGACCCTGATGCGGGCGTCGGCCTCGCCGGGGACGGAGACCAGCAGGCGGCGCTGCCCGTCGCCGCCCGGCACGCCCGGGACGAGCACGGACGTCGCGGGCTCGCGCGACTGCGGCAGCCACTCGATGCCCTTCTTCGCGCCGGCCCGGGCGCGCAGCGACGCGGCGACGCGGCCGCTGGTGGTGCGGACGCGCAGGGCGAGGTCGGCGGCGGTCTCCACGATGCCGCCGAGGCCCTCCGCCGAGTCGCCGATCTTCACGATCCGGGTGGTGTACGGCTCGACGCGCGTGCCGCGCCCCTCCGGGGTGTCCAGGGGGCCTTCGCCGGACAGGGCGGTGAGGTCCACGGACGCGGGCTGCGCGTCGACGTTGGTGAGGTACAGGTCGAGTTCGTCGGTGGCGACGGGGCCGGGGCCGAGGAACCACAGGTCGGTGCCGGGCGTGGCGCAGCGGGCGCCGGCGAGGCCGCGGTCGGCGCCGCCGCTCCAGTGGGTGGTCTGCTCGGCCTCCAGCCCGGCGGCGAGGGCCCCGGTGGCGCGGACGGTGTAGGAGTTCTCACCGGACTCGGTGTCCTCGGCCCAGCCCTGGCCGGGCGAGGTCATGGACCCGAGCGGCGAACCGCCCTTCGTCGGCGTCATGTCGACACGTCCGCCGCCCTTCCCGGAGAGGGACTGGACGGCCAGCCGCCCGCCCTCGTGCCCCGGACAGACCATCACGGCGTGCGTGACGGGCGCCCGACGGCCCTTCTCGGACGCCTCGCCGGGACGGGAGAACGTCGCGGCGCCGTACAGGGCAGCGACGGCGACGAGCATGAGGGCGGCCGTGGCGTAGCGCATGCCGAGGAGGCGGAGAACCTTGTCCATGGGTCAGGACACCTCCTCGGGGCTCGGTTCCTTCGGAGGTTCCAGTTCCAGGGGCGCCTCATGCTGGACGTGGGCACCGGGCGCCCGGCGTCGCCAGCGGCGCCCTCCGCGCCGTCCACGGCGGCGTCGCTCGCGGTCGCCGGTGAACACGAGGTGGTCGGCCCGTGCGCCGGGCAGGGCCAGGACCAGCACGACCAGGACGGCGATGCCCTGGATGACGACCCACGTGTGCCGCATCGTCATCGACCGCGACAGCTTGAACTCGCCTCCCGCCGGAGGGATGTCGTAGCCCTGCGCCCAGCCGTCGACCGTGTGCGCATCGAGTTCGCGGCCGTTCAGGGTGGCCTTCCACCCGTCGTCGGCGGGTTCGGCCAGGAGCAGGGTGCGTTCGCCCGTTCCGGCCGGGATCTGGACGCGGGCGTCGATCCGGCCCGCCGGCAGCGGTGTGACCGTGGAGCCTTGCAGGAGCATCATCCGGGCGGACGTCGGTTGCAGCCGCCACACGGCGAACGTCTCCGTCCGGCTCAGGCGGGTCAGCTCCGGTGACGCGTCCAGGACCTTGGTGATGGGGTCCTTCTTGGGGTGCGGCACCAGGAGGTACTGGACGCCCATCCGGGTCAGCGCGGGCCCGTCGTCGCCCTCCCGTCCTGCGGCCAGGCCCTCGACGAGGTCGTCCATGCGGTCCTCGGCCTCCTCGCCGGCCGCGACCTCCGATTCGCCCAGTTTCGGACGGTCGTCCCTGAGGACCGTGTAGGAGATCTGCCCGGTGGGCTCCCGGTGCAGGACGAGGGTCCGCGGCCCGCCCGGCGTGTGCAGGAACACCGGCACCGTGTCGGGGTCGAGCCTGCCGAGCGGCCCGCCCGCCCCGCCGACCACCCAGAAACCGGCCGCCAGCAGCGGCGCGGTCAGCGCGGCCGCCAGCACGGCCGCCCCGCCCGCCCGGTAGAGGAGGTGCTTGCCCGCGACGGCCTCGGCGGCCCGCTGGACGGCGGCGGTCGCGGCGAGCAGCACCCCCGTCCCCGCGAAGATCAGTGCCACGCCGGGCCAGACCGGTGCCGCGTCCGCGCCCTTGGTGACGGTGGCGGCGCTGGTCAGCACGGCGACCAGCAGCCCGAACACCGCGAGCAGCCAGCCCGCGAGGACGCTGCCCCGGCGGCTGCGCAGCGGCAGCGCCAGCACGGCGGCCGCGAGCAGCCCCGCGAGCGCCCACCGCGCGGGCGTGCCGGGACCGCCCGGGTCGAGCGCCAGCAGGTCGCCGGCGGTCGCGGGGTCGAAGCGCCGGTGCAGGCCCGCCTCGGTGAGGAGGCGGGACGGGTGCAGCAGGAGGCCGACGCTCCACGGCAGCATCAGCAGCGGCGGCACGGCGAGCGCGAGGACGAGGTCGCGGCGGCCCTGCCGGTGCCCGGGGCGGTCGAGCAGCGCCCACACCATCCCGGCGATCAGCACGGCGATGAGCCACACGAGCGGGACGAACGCGGTCGCGACGGCGAGCAGCAGCGCGACCGTCCACGCGGCCCGTGCCGCGCGCTTGCGGCGCGTCCGGGCGTCGAACCGGGCGGCCTCCGCACGCGGGAACCCATAGACGCGGGCGGCGTACAGGCCGATCAGCGGGAGCAGGACGAGGACGACGGCGGTCCCGAGGCGCCCGCCCGCGATGGCGCCGGTCGCGGCGGGCAGCAGCGCGTACACGGCGGCGAACCACACGCGGACGGCGGCGACGGGCACGCGGCGCCCGCCTGCCGCGCGGGCGCGGCGGCCCGTCAGCACCGACTCGGTGACCAGCAGCCGGGACGCGCGGTAGGCGGTGAGGCCGGCGAGCGGCACGCTGCCGAGCAGCAGCACCGACACGGCCAGCCACGGCTTGCCGAACAGGACCGTCGACAGCACTGCGAGGACGCCGACGTACGGCGGGCTCCCCGCGTCGGTGCCGAGCCCCACCGGATGCCAGCCGGACAGGTACTGCCGCCACAGGTCGCTCGCGCCGCCGCTCCACGCGGGCACGAGCGCGCCGCCGCCGAGCCGTCCCGCCGCCGTGAGCAGCTCCCGTTCCGCGGCGACCGCGACGGCGGTCAGCGCGAGGACGAGCAGGACCCCCGGGCGGGCGAGGAACCGGCGGACCGGGCCCGGCTCGTCCGCCGTGACGTCCTCCTCCGCACGTTCGTGCTCGTGCGCGGCGAGGTACTCCGCCATCGCCTCGATCGCCCGGCGCAGCACCAGCCGGCGCGGCTGGAAGCGCCGGATGCTGCGGTGCGCGCGGGTCCGGCCGTCGGCGCGGGCGGCCCGCGCCCGCCGCAGCCGCCCCGGAGCGCGCAGCACGTCCGCGAGCGCGCGCAGCTCCTCGCGGGCCGCGCCCGGCCGCTTCGTGGCCACCAGGAAGAGCGCGTGCGCCAGCGACGCCCACACGTTGCGGGCGACGGCCCGCAGCATCGCGGGAACCGGCTGGTTGGCGAGCAGCGTGAACAGCGCGTTGCGGCGGTCGCGGCGCGCCGGATGCTCCGCCGTCATGCCGATCTCGCGGACCCCGCGCCGGGCCGCCTCCGCGTGGTACACGACCGCGTCGGTCGCCGTCACGACCCGGTGCCCGGCCGCGTGTACCCGCCAGCAGAAGTCCAGGTCGTCGCGAAACATGCCGTACTCGACGTCGAAGCCGCCGAGCCGCTCCCACACGTCCCGGCGGACCAGCATCCCGGCGCTGCCGACGGCGAGGACGTCCCGGACGCCGTCGTGCTGGCCCTGGTCGAACTCGTCCCTGTCCAGGCCGCGCTCGCGGCGCCCGGCCGTGTCCACGGTGACGCCGACCTCGCGCAGGATGCGCCGGTCGTCCCAGTCGCGGACCTTCGGGCCGAGCACCGCGATGTTCGGGTCGGTGTCCGCCGTCCGCAGCAGCTGCGCGAGCGCGTCGTGGGCGGGCGCCGAATCGTCGTGCAGCAGCCAGACCCACTCGGTCCTCGGGTTGCCCGGCTCGTCGTCCGGGACGGGCGCGGACGCGGCGTCCTGGCGGAGCGCCTCCGCGATCGCCTCCCCGTACCCGGTGGTGCGCGGCAGCGTGAGGATCTCGCCCGCCCCGACGACCTCGGCGAGCACGCCGGGCCCGCGGTCGCGGCTCCCGGTGTCCACGATCACGACGCGCTGCGCGGGCCGCGCCTGCGTGAGCAGCGCCTTCAGCGTCTCCGGAAGCCACCGCGCGCCATCGTGGGCGACGAGGACCGCCGTGACGACATGGCGATCGACAGAGGGGGCCAATGATCGCTCGATCTGTGCGGACGACAGGGTCGTGGCGGAAAAATACAGCAGCCGCGCCGGCCCTGGGGCCGGCACGGCTGCGTACAGTAACCGCCGCCCCGCGGGGCCCGCACCGGCTCCACCCACAAACCGGGCGGGCCGCCGGAACCTCCCGCCGACCAAAAAGG
>NZ_JBEYTW010000155.1:0-13088 GCF_040643275.1 Spirillospora sp. NPDC047418 | reverse complement strand
GGCCCCCCCCCCCGGGCCCGCCCCCCCCCCCCCCGGCCCCGGCCGGCCCCCTCGCCCCGGGGGGGCGCCCCCCGGCCCCCCCCCCGGGCCGGCGGGACGGGGCGGCGGGCGCGCGCGACCGAGGGCAGCGCGCGGCACGCCGCGGCGAGGCCCGCGCGGCCGTCCCGGCTGGCCAGCGCGGACGCGGCGGTGCGCGCGACCTCGGCGAGCGGGCGCCGCAGCCACGCGGTGAGCAGCCGGTTGCGGACCTCCCGGCGGCGCCGCCCGGCCGGGTCGCGGCCCGCCGCGGACGGGTGGTGGTGGACGACGAGGTCCGGTACGTGGGCGAGGCCCCACCCGGCGGCCGCGAGGTCCAGCGCGAGCAGCTCCTCCTCGCCCGCGAAGTGCAGCACGTCGGAGAAGCCGCCGGCGGCGAGGAAGGCGTCCCGCCGCACGATGGCCGAGCAGGCGAGGAAGCCGAGGACGGCCGGTCCGGGGAGCCCCTCGGGCCGGCCGAGCGGCGAGCCGGCCATCTGCTCCGACACCGGGTCGGGCCGCTCGTCCTCGCCGACGAGGACGCGCGCCGCCAGCAGGGCCGTGCGCGGGTGCGCGTCGAGGATCCGCACGGCCCGCTCCAGCGAGCCGGGCGCCCACCACGAGTCGTCGTCGGCGAACGCGACGTAGCGGGTGCCGGCCCGCTGGGCGCCGGCGTTGCGGGCGGCGGCGCCCCGGTTGCGGGGCAGCCGCAGGACGGTCGCGCCGGCCGCCTCGGCGACCGCGGCGGTGCCGTCGGCGGAGGCGTTGTCGGCCACGATGACCGGGGCCGTGTGGTGGCGGAGGCTGCGGCGCAGCTCGTCCGCGCGGTCCCGGGTCGCCACCACGATCGTCACGTCGGGCGTCACATCGGGCGTCACGTCGGTCACGCTCCCCTTCAGCTCACGTACCGGCGGGCCCTGGACTCCCGCTGGGGCGTCTCCAGGGTGCGCAGCCGGTACTCGACGTCCGGCGGCAGCGTGCGCCGCTCGCGCGCCACCCAGCCGAACCCGGCGGCGGCCTCGGCGAGCGCGCCGGCGGTGACGCGGTCGCGCGGCAGGGTGCGCAGCAGCCGGGCCGTGCGGCGGACCGCGACCGGCAGCGGGCGGCGCAGCCAGGTGAACCAGAGCGTGTTGCGGATGCCGTGGCGGCGCCGCAGGTGCGGTTCGCGCAGCCGCGACGGCGCGTGGTGGACGACCACGTCCTCGGCGTAGCAGAGCTGCCAGCCGAGCGCCATCAGGTCGGCGCTGAGCAGTTCCTCCTCACCGCCGAGCCACAGCCGCGAGGAGAACCCGCCGGCCTCCCGGAACGCCTCCGCCCGGACCATGGAGGCGCCCGCCAGGAACGAGCCGAGCGCGGGGCCCGGCAGCCACGGCGGCCCGGGGACGGGCGAGTCCCGCAGCTCCGGGACGATCGGGTCCTCGCGCCCGCCCGGCTCCACCAGGATCCGCCCGGTGACGACCGCGAGCCGCGGGTGCGCGTCGAGCAGGTCGGCGGCGCGGGACGGCGCGTCCGGGTCCCACCAGGTGTCGTCGTCGCAGAACGCGACGTAGGGGGTGCGGACGTGGTCGGCGGCGAGGTTGCGTCCGACGGCGCCGAGGTTGCCCGGCGACCGGATCAGCGCGACCTCCGGGTACTCCGCCGCGACGGCGTCGGGGGTGCCGTCCCGCGAGGCGTTGTCCACCACGATGACCGGGGCGTCCTCGGCCAGATCCCGCACGCGGGCGAGGGTGGCGAGCAGGGACTGCCGCCTGTCCCGGGTGATGACGACGACAGTGAAGCGCATGAAACCGCCAGTACCCGGCTTCCCGCCCTGTATGTGCACGGAGGCCCCCGCCACCTGCCACTTCGCCTACCAGCGACTTTCCGGACTTGAGCGTTTAGGCCCCCCGTAACGGGCAATGCCCAAATCACCTATAGGGGATTTCGCTCCCGGCGAGAACCGCCAAGAGCCGATGTCTAAGACGACGCCATCGGCACGCCACAGAAAGCTGCGCCGAAACGGGGCTTTATATGCGCGTGCTCGGAATCAACGCCATCTTTCACGACCCGGCCGCCGCACTCGTCGTGGACGGCAGGGTCGTCGCCGCGGCGGAGGAGGAGCGCTTCAGCCGCCGCAAGCACGGCAAGCGGCCGGTGGCCTTCGCCGGCTGGGAACTGCCGGAGCGGGCGGCCCGCTGGTGCCTGGAGGAGGCCGGGCTGGAACCCGGCGACCTGGACGCCGTCGCCTACTCCTACGACCCCTCCCTCGTCGAGCCGGGGCTCGACGGGCACGACCGGCAGTGGGAGCGGCTGCGCACCCTGTACGCGCGGCGCGCCCCCGACTTCCTCGCGACGGCGCTGCCCGGCCTCGACCCGGGGATCGTCCGGTACGTCCCGCACCATGTGGCGCACGCCGCGTCCGCCGGGCTCGCCGCGCCCGCGCCCGGCGACGGCGACGTGCTCGTCCTGGACGGCCGCGGCGAGTCCTGCTCGCACCTGGCCGGCACGTACGCGGACGGCGTGCTGACACCGCTGCGCGCCCAGCGCCTCCCCCACTCGCTCGGGCTGATGTACGAGGACCTCACCGAGCACCTCGGCTTCCTGCGCTCCAGCGACGAGTACAAGGTGATGGCGCTGGCGTCCTACGGGGAGCCGCGCTTCCTGGACGAGCTGCGCGAGCACGTCCGCGCGACGGGCGACGGAGGTTTCACGGCCGCCGCGATCGACTGGGGCTCCCTCGCGAAGGCCCGCGCGGCGGGCGCCGAGTGGACCCGCGACCACGCCGACCTCGCCGCCAGCGTCCAGGCCCGGCTCGAAGAGGTGCTGCTCGACCTCGCGGCCTGGCTGCACGGCGAGACCGGGTCCACCCGGCTGATGCTCGCCGGGGGCGTCGCCCTCAACTGCGTCGCCAACACCCGGCTCGCCGCGGCCGGCCCCTACGACGACATCTGGGTGCAGCCCGCGGCGGGCGACGCCGGCACCGCGCTCGGCGCCGCGCTGCACGTGGCGCAGGGCGCCGGGGACCCGCTCACCGGCATGCCCGGCGCGGACCTCGGCCGGCGGTGGGACGACCGCGAGATCGCGCGGCGGCTCGACACCGCCGACATCCGCTACGAGCGGCCGGGCGACCTGGCCGCCACCGTCGCCGAGGCGCTCGCCCGCGACGAGATCGTGGCCTGGTTCCAGGGCCGCTCGGAGTTCGGCCCGCGCGCGCTCGGGCACCGCTCCCTGCTCGCCCACCCCGGCCACGCCGGCAACGTGGAGCGGCTCAACGACGTCAAGGGCCGCGAGCAGTTCCGGCCGATCGCGCCGATGGTGGCGGTGGAGCACGCCGCCGAGATCTTCGAGGGCCCGCTCCCGAGCCCGTACATGCTGTTCGTCCACCGCGTCCGGCCCGAGTGGCGCACCCGGATCCCCGCCGTCGTGCACGTGGACGGCACCGCCCGCGTCCAGACCGTGTCGGGCGACGGCGAGCCGCTCGTGGCGCGGCTGCTGGAGGAGTTCCGCCTCCGGACCGGTGTGCCCGTCATCGTCAACACCAGCCTCAACACCGCCGGACGCCCGATGGCCGACGACCCGCGCGACGCGCTGGAGTGCTTCGGCTCCGCGCCGGTCGACCTGCTCGCCATCGGGCCGTTCGTCGTGCGCCGCCGGGAGGTGCGCGCCCGATGAGCTGCACCGTCGTCGTCCCGACCATCGGGCGGGAGAGCCTGCGGGTCGTCCTGCACGCGCTGCTCGCCGCCCTGGAGGCCGGCCCCGGCCCGGGACCGCACGAGATCATCGTCGTGGACGACCGCCCCGCGCCCGGCGCGCCGCTGCCGCTGCCGCCGTCGGCCGGGCCGCGGATCCGGGTGATCCGGTCCGGGGGCCGCGGGCCCGCCGCCGCGCGCAACGCGGGCTGGCGCGCCGCCGCGACCGAGTGGGTCGCGTTCCTGGACGACGACGTCGTGCCCGAGCCCGGCTGGCCCGCCCGGCTCGCCGCCGACCTCGCCGGCCTGCCGCCCTCGGTCGGCGGGTCGCAGGGCCGCGTCACCGTCCCGCTGCCGGACGACCGGCGGCCGACGGACTGGGAGCGGGGCACGGCCGGGCTCGCGAGCGCCGACTGGATCACCGCCGACATGGCCTACCGGCGCGGCGTCCTCGCCGAGCTGGGCGGCTTCGACGAGCGGTTCCGCCGCGCCTACCGCGAGGACGCCGACCTGGCGCTGCGCGCCCTGGCCGCGGGGCACGGCCTCGTCCTCGGCGCGCGGCGCGTCACCCACCCCGTCCGGCCCGCCGGTTTCTGGGCGTCGGTGCGGGCGCAGGCGGGCAACGCCGACGACGTCCTCATGTGGCGGGTGCACGGCCCGTCCTGGCGGGCGCGCGCCGGCGAGGGCCGCGGCCTGCTCGCCCGGCACGCCCTCACGACCGCGGCCGGGCTGCTGGCGCTCGCCGCCGCGCCGAAGAGCCGGGCCGCCGCGGCGGTCGCCGGCGGGGCCTGGGCCGCGCTCACGGCGCGGTTCGCCTACGAGCGGATCCGGCCGGGCCCGAAGGCGCCCGGCGAGGTGGCGAGGATGCTGGCCACCAGCGCGGTCATCCCGCCCGCCGCGATCTGGCACCGGATCCGGGGCCTCGCCGCCCACCGGCGGGCGCGCGGCTGGGGCGGGCCGCGCGTCGTGCTGTTCGACCGCGACGACACCCTCATCGAGGACGTCCCCTACAACGGCGACCCGGCGCGGGTCGCGCCGATGCCGGGCGCGCGCCGCGCCCTCGACCGGCTCCGCCGCCACGGCGTCCGGATCGGCGTCGTGTCCAACCAGTCCGGCGTCGCCAGGGGGCTCATCGGCGCCGGGGACGTGCGCCGCGTCAACGCCCGCGTCGAGGAACTGCTCGGCCCCGTCGACGTGTGGGAGTTCTGCCCGCACGGCGACGGCGACGGCTGCGGGTGCCGCAAGCCCGAGCCCGGCATGATCCAGCGGGCCGCGGAGCGGCTCGGGGTGCTGCCGTCCGACTGCGCCGTCATCGGCGACATCGGCGGCGACATCGAGGCCGCCGCGGCGGCCGGGGCGCGCGGCATCCTCGTCCCGACCGGGCGCACCCGGCCGGCGGAGATCGCGCGGGCGCCCGAGACGGCGCCCACCCTGGACGCCGCCGTCGATCTGGTCCTCGGCGGGAGGCGGCGCCGATGAGAGTCCTCGTGGCACGCCAGGACAACCTCGGCGACGTGCTGCTCGCCGGCCCCGCCGTGCGGGCGGTCGCCGCCCGCGCCGACGAGGTCGTGCTGCTGTGCGGTCCGCGCGGCCGCGCCGCCGCCGACATGCTGCCGGGCGCGGACCGCGTCATCGAGTGGCGCGCGCCCTGGATCGACCCCGACCACGTGCCCGTCGAGCAGGCCGCGATCGACCGGCTCGTCGCCGAGCTGCGCGGCTTCGACCGGGCGCTCGTGCTGACCTCCTTCCACCAGTCGCCGCTGCCGCTCGCCCTGCTGCTCCGGCTGGCCGGGACGCCGTGGATCGGCGGCATCAGCGAGGACTACCCGGGGTCGCTGCTCGACCTGCGGCACCGGCCGGGCACCGACGTCCCCGAGCCGCTGCGGATGCTCGCGCTCGCGGAGGACGCCGGGTTCCCCGCCCCCGCCGACACCCGGCTGCGGGTCCGCGAGCCGCTGCCCGACACCGGCCACCTCACCGGCGGGCCCGGCTACGTGGTCGTGCATCCCGGCACGTCCGTGCCCGCCCGCGCGTGGCCGCCGGCGCGCTGCGCCGAGGCGGTCCGGCTGCTGCGGGCGGCCGGGCGCCGGGTCGTCGTCACCGGCCACGGGGACGAGAAGGAGCTGACCGCGCTCGTCGCCGGCGAGGACGGCCTCGACCTCGGCGGGCGCACCTGCCTGCCGGAGCTGGCGTCGGTGCTGGCGGGCGCGTCCGCCGTCGTCGCCGGCAACACCGGCCCCGCGCACCTCGCGGCGGCCGTCGGCACGCCCGTCGTGTCGCTGTTCGCGCCGACCGTGCCCGCCGCCCGGTGGGCCCCGTTCGGCGTCCCGCTGGCGCTGCTCGGCGACCAGCAGGCGCCCTGCAAGGACAGCCGCGCCCGCGAATGCCCGGTCGACGGGCACCCCTGCCTGTCGTCCGTCAGCGCCGACGAGGTCGCCGCGGCCGTGGAGATCGTGGCGTCGGTGGAGGAGGTCCCCGCCCGATGAGAGTCCTGATGTGGCACGTGCACGGCTCGTGGGCGACGTCGTTCGTCCACGGTGCGCAGACCACGCTCGTCCCCGTCACGCCGGACCGCGGACCCGACGGCCGGGGCCGGCCCGGCACCTTCACCTGGCCCGACCGGGCGGTCGAGGTGCCGCCGGAGCGGCTCCGCGACGAGGACGTGGACGTCGTCGTCCTGCAGCGCCCCCGCGAGCTGCGGCTCGCCGAGGAATGGCTCGGGCGGCGCCCCGGCCGCGACGTCCCCGCCGTCTACGTCGAGCACGACACGCCGCGCCGGACCCCGGCGGACGTGGGGCTGCCCGAGGAGGTCGTGCCCGACAGCCGGCACCTCCTGCACGACCGCTCCGACATCCCCGTCGTGCACGTCACCCACTTCAACCAGCTGTTCTGGAACTGCGGCCGGGCCCCGACCACGGTCATCGAGCACGGCGTCGTCGACCCCGGGTACCGGTACACCGCCGACATGCCGCGCGCCGGCGTCGTCATCAACGACCCGCTGCGGCGCGGCCGCGTCGCCGGCACCGACCTGCTCCCCGGACTCGCGGCGGCCGTCCCCCTCGACCTGTTCGGCATGAACGTCACCGGGGCCCCCGAGCGCCTGGGCATCCCGCCCGAGTCGCTGTGGACCTTCGAGGACCTGCCGCAGGCGAGGATGCACGCGGAACTCGCCCGCCGCCGCGTCTACGTCCACCCCTACCGGTGGACCTCGCTCGGCCTCGCGCTGATCGAGGCCATGATGCTCGGCCTGCCGGTGGTGGCGCTCGCCACCACCGAGGCGGTCGAAGCGGTGCCGCCGGAGGCCGGGGTGCTGTCCACGCGCGTCGCCACCCTGGCCGACGCCGCGCGGACCCTGGCCGCCGACCCGCCGCGTGCCCGCCAGCTGGGCAAGGAGGCGCGGGCCCACGCCGTCGACCGGTACGGCCTGCCGCGCTTCCTGCGCGACTGGCGGCGGACTCTCCAGGAGGTAGCGCGATGAGAATAGCCATGATCTCCGAGCACGCCAGCCCGCTCGCCGCCGACGGCGGGCTGGGCGGGGCGGACGGCGGCGGGCAGAACGTGTTCGTCGCGGAACTGGCCACCGAACTCGGCCGCCAGGGCCACTACGTCACCGTCTACACGCGGCGGGACGCGCCCGGCCCGCCGGACCGGGTGCGGCTCGCGCCCGGCGTGACCGTGGAGCACGTCCCGGCGGGCCCGCCCGAGCGCATCGCCAAGGACGACCTGCTGCCCTGGATGCGCGACTTCGGGACCTATCTGAAGCGGCGCTGGGCCGCCGACCCGCCCGACATCGCGCACGCCCACTTCTGGATGAGCGGCCTCGCCGCGGTCCAGGCCGCGCAGGCGGCGGGGACGCGGCGCGTGCCGGTCGTGCAGACCTACCACGCGCTCGGCACCGTCAAGCGCCGCCACCAGGGCGGCCGGGACACCAGCCCCGCCTCGCGGATCCGGCTGGAGCGCGCGCTCGGGCGCGGCGCCGACGCCGTCATCGCGACCTGCTCCGACGAGGTCGCCGAACTGGCGGCGATGGGCGTCCCCCGCGACCGCGTCCGGGTGGTGCCGTGCGGCGTCGACCCGGCCCTGTTCGCCGCGGGCGGCGGCAGCGCCGCCCGCGGCGGGCCGCACCGCATCGCGGTGCTGTCCCGGCTCGTCGAGCGCAAGGGCGTCGACACCGCGATCCGCGCGCTCGCGCACCTGCCGGGCGCCGAGCTGGCCGTCGCCGGCGGCCCGCCGCACGGCGACCTGGACGCCGACCCCGAGGTGCGCCGGCTGCGCCGGGCGGCGCGGGACGCGGGCGTCGCCGGCCGGGTGGAGTTCCTCGGCCGGCTCGGCCGCGGCGAGGTCCCGCGGCTGCTGCGCTCGGCGGGCCTGGTCGTCACGCTCCCGTGGTACGAGCCGTTCGGGATGGTGCCGCTCGAGGCCATGGCCTGCGGCGTGCCCGTGGTGGCCAGCGCCGTCGGCGGCCACCTCGACACCGTCGTGGACGGCGTCACCGGCACGCTCGTCCCGCCGCGCGAACCGGAGGCGGCGGCCGGCGCGATCCGGGCGCTGCTGGACGACCCGGCGAGACGGGACGCGATGGGGCGCGCGGCGGTCCGCCGCGCCCGCGACCGCTACTCGTGGGCGCGGGTCGCCGCCGACACCGCCGAGGTCTACCGGCACGCCGCCGCCGTGAGCGAGGTGGCCGCATGACCGCGCAGACCGGAACCGGGACCCGCACGTCCACCGCCTGCGACCGGCGGCTGGAGGCGCTCGCCGAGGCGGCCCTGCGGTTCCGCGACCAGGTGCCGACGATCGAGGCGTGGGGCGGCCGGCTCGCCCGCGTGCTGCGCGGCGGCGGGCGCCTGCTGGCCTGCGGCAACGGCGGCAGCGCCGCCGAGGCGCAGCATCTGACCGCCGAGCTCGTCGGCCGGTTCGAGAGCGAGCGGTGCCCGCTGTCGGCGATCCCGCTGCACGGCGACGGCTCGTCGGTCACCGCGATCGGCAACGACTACGGCCCGGCCACCGTGTTCGAGCGGCAGGTGCAGGCGCACGGCCGCCCCGGGGACGTGCTGGTGTGCCTGTCGACCAGCGGCCGCAGCCCCAACGTCGTCGCCGCGGCGCACCGCGCCCGGCGGCTCGGGCTGACCGCCTGGGCGGTCACCGGGCCGGGCCCGAACCCGCTCGCCGACGCCTGCGACGACGCGATCACGGTGCCGGCCGGCATCACCTCGACCGTCCAGGAGATCCACCTCGCGGCGATCCATCTGCTGTGCGGGGCGGTCGACGAGGCCCTGGGGGTGACATGACCGCGCCACTCGTGGTGGTCGGCGACGCTCTGCTCGACATCGACATCGTCGGCACCAGCAGCCGGCTGTGCCCGGACGCGCCCGTGCCCGTCGTGGAGCAGGCCGAGGAGCGGCCCCGCCCCGGCGGCGCGGGCCTCGCGGCGCTGCTGGCGGCGGCCGCCGGGCGGGAGGTGGTGCTCGTCACCGCCCTCGCCGACGACGAGCCGGGCCGGCGGCTGCGCGCGATGCTGGACAAGCACCTGGAGGTCGCCGCGTTCCATCTGCACGGCGGCACCCCCTGCAAGCTGCGCATCCGGTCCGCGGGACAGTCGGTGGCGCGCCTGGACGCCGGGGAAGGGCAGGCCCTCGACGGGCCCGTCGGTCCGCGCGTCACCGACGCCATCGCGGGGGCCGGCGCCGTGCTGGTCTCCGACTACGGGCGGGGCGTGGCCCGGCACCGCGCCGTCCGCTCCCTGCTCGGCGAGCTGCCCGCCGCGGGCGTGCCCGTCGTCTGGGACCCGCACCCGCGCGGCGAGCAGCCCGTGCCGGGCGTCCGGCTGCTCACCCCGAACGCGCAGGAGGCCGCCCGGCTCGCCGCGGCCGACGGCGCCGACATCAGCGGGTCCGGGCTGTCGGCCGCCGGCCGGCGCGGCCGGCACCTCGGCCGCGCCTGGGGCATCGAGGGCATCGCGATCACGCTCGGCTCCGAGGGCGCGCTGCTGTGCGACGGGTCCGACACGCCGTTCCTGGCGCCCGCCAGGCCGGCGCGGGGCGACTCGTGCGGCGCGGGCGACAGCTTCGCCGCCGGGGCGGTCGGCGCGCTCGCCGACGGCGCGGAGCTCACCGCGGCCGTCACCGAGGGCGTCCACCACGCCTCGGAGTTCGTCCGGGCCGGGGCCGCCGCGGCCCTGTCGGCGCAGCTCGCCGAGACCGGCACCGCCCGGCTCGTGCCCGAGCGCGGCGAGGACGCCTGGGACGTCGTGGAGCGGACCCGGCGCGCGGGCGGGACGGTGGTGGCGACCGGCGGCTGCTTCGACCTGCTGCACGCCGGGCACGTCAGCCTGCTGCAGCAGGCGCGGCGGCTCGGCGACTGCCTGATCGTCTGCGTCAACTCCGACGCCTCGGTGCGGCGCCGCAAGGGGCCGGCCCGGCCGCTGACGCCGGCCGCCGACCGCGTCCGGGTGCTGGAGGCGCTCAGCGACGTCGACGCCGCGGTGGTGTTCGACGACGACACCCCCGTGCCGCTGCTGGAGCGGCTGCGCCCCGACGTCTGGGTGAAGGGCGCCGACTACGCCGGCACCACGCTGCCCGAGGCCGCGACGGTCCGGGCCCACGACGGGGAGATCGTCCTGCTGCCCCTGCTGGAAGGGCGCTCCACCACGCGCCTGCTGTCCACCACGAAGGGAAACGCGTCATGAACGTCCTCATCACCGGTGGCGCCTCCGGACTCGGCGCGGCCGTCGCGCGCAGGATCGCCGACGACGGCGGACGGCCGCTGATCCTCGACCGGCACCCGCCGAAGGAGGACTTCGAGCACATGCAGGCCGACCTCGCCGACCGGCGGTGCGCCGAGCGCGCCGTCCACGGCCTGGCACGGGCCGCGGGCGGGCTGAACGCGGTCGTCACCGCGGCGGGCATCGACGCGTGCGGGACGCTCTGCGACGTGCCCGCCGAGGACTGGGAGCGGGTCGTGCAGGTGAACCTGATCGGCACCGCCGCCGTCGTCCGCGCCGCGCTCCCCTACCTGGAGAACGAGCCGCACGGGCGGATCGTGACCGTCGCGTCCACGCTCGGCTTCCGCGCGCTGAGCGACGCCACCGCGTACTGCGCGTCCAAGTTCGGCGTCGTCGGGTTCACCCGGGCGCTGGCCGCCGAGCTGGCCGGCAAGGTCGGCGTCACCATGGTCGTGCCGGGCGGGATGGACACCGCGTTCTTCGACGACCGCCCCGACCGGTACAAGCCCGGCGCGGACGCCGAGCTGAACCGGCCCGCGAACGTGGCGGCGACCGTCGCGTTCGCGCTCGCGCAGCCGGCCGGCTGCGAGGTGCGCGAACTGGTCGTCTGCCCGTCGCGGGAACCGTCGTGGCCGTGACGGCCGGCCGCGTCCTGGTGCTGCGGGCGCTCGGGCTCGGCGACCTGCTGACCGCCGTCCCGGCGCTGCGGGCGCTGCGGCGCGGGCTGCCGGGCGCGCGGATCACGCTGGCCGCGCCCGCCGTGCTCGCCCCGCTGGCCGCCGCGTCCGGCGCGGTCGACGAGGTGCTCCCGGCGACCGGCCTGGACGCCCCGCCGCGGGCCGCCGGCCCGGTCGACATCGCCGTCAACCTGCACGGCTCGGGGCCGCGGAGCCACCGGCTGCTGGCCGCCCTGTCGCCCGGCCGCCTGCTGGCGTTCCACTGCCCCGGCGCGCCGCACTCCGGCGGGCCGCGCTGGGACCCCGGGGAGCACGAGGTGGCGCGCTGGTGCCGGCTCGTCGCCTCCTACGGGTTCGGCGCCGACCCCGGCGACCTGGACCTGCCGGCCCCCGCGGCCGCCTCGCCGGCGCCGGGCGCCGTCGTCGTCCACCCCGGGGCCGCGTCCCCGGCGCGCCGCTGGCCGGCCGAGCGGTTCGCGGCGGTCGCGGCGGCGCTGCGGGACCGCGGCGAGCGCGTCGTCGTCACCGGCGGGCCCGGCGAGCGGTCCCTGGCCCGCCGCGTCGCGGGCCTCGCCGGGCTGGACCCGGCCGCCGACCTCTCCGGCCGCACGCCCCTCCCCGAGCTGGCCGCGCTCGTCGCGGCGGCCCGGCTGGTGGTGTGCGGCGACACCGGCGTCGCGCACCTGGCGACCGCGTTCCGCACGCCGTCGGTGCTGCTGTTCGGGCCGACGCCGCCCGGCCGCTGGGGGCCGCCCGACCGCGCCGGGCACCGCGTCCTGTGGGCGGGCCGGTCCGGCGACCCGCACGGGCGCGAGCCCTGCCCCGGGCTGCTGGAGATCTGCGCGGACCAGGCCGTCGAGGCCGCCGAAGCCGTGCTCGCCCCGGTGAGCGCGCACGAGAACCGATGAGGGGGAATGATGAGACATCCACGCGCCGTCGTCACCGGAGGTTCCGGCTTCCTCGGCTCGCACCTGTGCGAGGCGCTGCTCGCCCGGGGGATCTCGGTGGTCTGCCTGGACAACCTGCTCACCGGGACGTCCCGCAACATCGCCCACCTGACCGGCCGGCGGGACTTCCGGTTCCTGAAGCGCGACCTCACCGACCCGGTGCACGTGCCCGGCGAGGTCGGCTACGTGTTCCACCTCGCCTCGGCCGCCTCGCCGGCCGACTACCTGCGGTTCCCGATCCAGACCCTGGAGGTCGGCAGCCAGGGCACCCGCAACGCGCTGGAGCTGGCCGAGGCCAAGGGCGCCCGGTTCGTCCTCGCCTCCACCTCCGAGGTGTACGGGGACCCGCTCGTGCACCCGCAGCCCGAGTCGTACTGGGGGAACGTCAACCCGGTCGGGCCGCGCAGCGTGTACGACGAGGCCAAGCGGTTCGGTGAGGCGCTGACGTCGGCGTTCCGGCACTCCCGCGGCCTGGACGCCGCGATCGTGCGGATCTTCAACACCTACGGGCCGCGGATGCGCCCCGACGACGGCCGCGCCATCCCGACGTTCCTGCGGCAGGCGCTCACCGGCGAGGACCTCACGGTCACCGGGGACGGCGCGCAGACCCGCTCGATCTGCCACGTGGACGACACCGTCCGCGGCATCCTCGCCCTCGCCCTGTCCCGCCACCCGGGGCCGGTCAACATCGGCAGCCCGTACGAGATCTCCATGGCCGGCCTCGCGCGGCTGGTCATCGAGCTGACGGGCGCGCCGTCCGGGATCCGGTTCATCGGCCGGCCCGAGGACGACCCGCGCGTCCGCCGCCCGGACACCCGCCTCGCCGAGGACGCGCTCGGCTGGCGGCCGCGGATCACGGTCGAGGAGGGCCTGCGCGGCACCATCGAGTGGTTCGGCCGGGAACTGCTCGTCGCGCGCCCCGCCTGACCCGCGCCCGTACCGCGAACGGCCGCGAGGCACCGCTCATCGCGGCCGTGGGCGCGCCCCCGGCCGGGGGGGGGCCGGCGCGCGGGCGCGGCGCGCCCGGGGGGGGGCGGGTGGGGGCGGGGGGGGGGGGGGG
>NZ_JBEYTW010000154.1:0-13100 GCF_040643275.1 Spirillospora sp. NPDC047418 | reverse complement strand
GGGGCGGCCCGCCCCCCCGCCGGGGGGGCGGCCGCGGCCCGGGCCGCGCTGGGAGCCCGAGGGGCTCAGCCCGCCGCGCCCGGCGTCCGCTCCACCACGGCCGCGGACCAGGTGAAGCCCGCCCCGACCCCGGCGAGCAGGCAGCGCCCGCCGGGCGCGAGGCGGCCGGACCCGATCAGCTCGCCGAGCCCGGCGATCTGGTCCCCGGCGCCGAGGTGGCCGATCCGGCTGCCCCAGTCCCACGTCGTCCGCGCCCGGTCGATGCCGAGCGGCTCGAAGAACTGGACGTCCATCTTCGGCAGGCCGAGGTGCGGCAGGACGAACCAGTCCACGTCCGCGCGCTCGACGCCGGCCTCCGACAGCGCGCCCTCGACGGCGCGGACCTGGCCGTCCCGCAGCCGCCGCAGCACCTCGGCGAAGCCGAGTTCGGAGACCGCCTCCTCGCGCGGCGCCTCGGCGTCGATCGGGCGGGCCGCGGTGAGCGGGGCGTCCGCGAACGGGCGCGCGCCCCGGCCGAGCTTCTCCAGGCCGGGGTCGGAGAGGGAGAACGCGCTGCGCAGCCGGACGACGTCCCCTTCACCGTCCGGAGCGCCGCGCGCCAGCACCATCGCGGTGCCGCCGTCGCCGCAGATCGTGCCCGGGTCGGTGCGCCAGCGGTCGAAGCCCGGCAGCGCGAACCGGTCGCCGGTCGACACGAGCGCCCTGCTGCCTTCCCTCCGGCCCGCCAGATACGCGGCGGCCAGCTCGATCGCCGCCATGCCGCCGTTGGACTGCTGCCCCACCTCGACGGCCGGGCAGCCGTTGCCGAGCGCCTCGCGCTGCACGTAGGAGGCGGCCGCCCACAGGTCGTGCCCCTGGTAGTGGACGCTGGCGTGCAGGAGCAGCTCGACGTCGGACGGGTCCGCGCCGGCGTCCTTCATCGCCTGCCGCGCGGCGTCCGCCGCCATCTCCGGCGGGGCCTCCGCGGCGACGCACACGGCTTCGATGCCGGTGCGCCACACGTCCTTGCGGGCGCAGAGGCCCCGCTTCTGCGCGTCGGCCGTCTCGATCGCTTCGGGCAGGTGGCGTCCGGTCCCCGCCACGTAGATGTCGTCGTACCTCATGCGGTGAGCGTCGCAGCCGCCCGTCAGGGCGCCGTCGAGGACCGGTCGTCGCGACCCGTTCGCGGCGCCGGGCGCGAATGACCCTAGGCCGGATCTCGACGCGGGCGGCCTAGACAGGGGGCATGACTGAGGACCACCGAGCCGGCGGGGGACGTCCGCTGCCGATCGCGCTGCTGATCCCGGGCCAGGGAGCGCAGCGCCCGCGGATGGCCGCGTCCCTGTACGGCACCGACGAGGGCTTCACCCGCACGATGGACGAGGCGTTCGCGCTCATGGGCCCGCGCGGCCCGCACCTGCGCGCGCAGTGGCTCGCCGAGCGGCCGCCGCCGGAGTTCGACGACGTCACGGTGGCGCAGCCGCTGCTGTACGCGGTCGGGTACGCGCTGGGGCGGGCGATGGCGGACCGGTACGGGCCGCCCGGCGCGCTGCTCGGGCACTCCGCCGGGGAGATGGTCGCCGGCGCGCTCGCCGGGGTCTTCGACTTCGCCGACGGCATGCGCCTGATGATGGCGCGGCTTCCGGCGCTGGCCGCGACCGAGCCGGGCGGGATGCTTGCGGTGGCGGCCTCGGTGCGGGAGGTGGAGCCGCTGCTCGGCGGGGACGTGCACCTCGCGGCGGTCAACGCGCCCCGGCAGCTGCTGCTCGCCGGGGCGCGGGAGCCGCTCGGCCGCGCCATGTCCCGGCTGAAGGCGGACGGGAGGACGGTGCGGCGCGTCCCGGCGCGGCAGGCGTTCCACAGCCCGCTCGTGGCGGCGGCGTCGGACCAGGCCGGCGACCAGTGGGCCGGTGCGGCGCTGCGGCCGCCGTCGGTCCGGCTGTACTCGGCCTACGACGCCGCGCCGCTCACCGCGGAGCGGGCGTGCGACCCGTCCTTCTGGATCGGGCAGCCCGCCCGCACCGTCCACTTCGCCCGCGCGCTGGACCGGCTCCTGGACGACGGCGACCACCTGCTGCTGGAGACCGGACCGGGGCAGAGCCTCACGATGCTCGCCCGCCGCCACCCCCGCGTCCTGGCCGGACGCAGCCGGGTGCTCGGGACGACGGAGGAGCTGGTACCGCAATGAGCACGCCCATCGCCGTGATCGGCATGTCCGCCCGCGTCCCCGGGGGACCGGGCCTGGAGGAGTTCTGGTCGCTGCTGTGCCGCGGCGGCGAGGCGATCCGCCCGGCGCCGGAGGGCCGCACGAGCGGCCCCGGCGGCTTCCTCGACGACGTGGACGGCTTCGACGCCGCCTTCTTCGGCGTCCCGCGGGCGGAGGCCGCCGAACTCGATCCGCAGCAGCGCCTGATGCTCGAACTCACCTGGGAGGCGCTGGAGGACGCCCGCGTCCTGCCCGCGTCGCTGCGCGGAGGCCGGACGGGCGTGTTCGTGGGCGCGATGGCCGACGACTACGGACTCCTCCAGGCCCGGGACGCCGCCGGGGCGTCGCCCTTCACGCTGACCGGAACGCGGCGCGGCTTCATCTCCGGACGCGTCTCCCACGTGTTCGGCCTGCGCGGCCCGAGCGTCACCGTCGACACGGCCCAGTCGTCGTCCCTGGTGGCGGTCTACCAGGCGGCGCAGAGCCTGCGGGACGGCGACTGCGAGCTGGCCGTCGCGGGCGGCGTGCAGGTGAACCTCGCGGAGGAGAGCCACGAGGCGCTCCGGGAACTCGGCGCGCTGTCGCCGGACGGGCGGTGCCGCCCGCTGGACGCGGGCGCCAACGGCTTCGTCCGCGGCGAGGGCGGCGGCGCGGTGGTGCTCAAGCCGCTCGACGCGGCGCTGCGGGACGGCGACCGCGTGCACTGCGCGATCCTCGGCGGCGCGGTCAACAACGACGGCGCCACGCCCGGCCTGACCGCCCCCAGCCGGGACGCGCAGGAAGAGGTCCTGCGGCTCGCCTGCGAACGGTCCGGCGTCGATCCGGGCGCGGTCCAGTACGTCGAGCTGCACGGCACGGGGACGCGGCGGGGCGACCCGGTCGAGGCGGCCGCGCTGGGCCGGGTGCTCGGCGCGGCGCGCCCGCCGGCGGACCCGCTGCCGGTCGGCTCGGTGAAGCCGAACATCGGCCACCTGGAGGGCGCGGCCGGCATCGCCGGGCTCATCAAGACGGCCGCCGGGATTGCGCGCGGGCGGCTTCCCGCGACGCCGAACTTCGCCGAGCCCAACCCCGAGATCGACCTCGCGGCCCTGAACCTGCGGGTCTGCGACCGTCCCGGCGACTGGCCGGACGGGGACCGCGTCGCGGGCGTCTCGGCGTTCGGCCTGGGCGGCTCCAACTGCCACCTCGTCCTCGCCGGGCCGCCCCGCGCCGACGCCGGAGCGGCCTCCGGCACGGCCACCGGGCCCGTCCCGTGGGTGGTGAGCGGACGCTCGGAGCAGGCACTGCGCGCCCAGGCCGGGCGCCTGGCGGACCCGGCCACGGCACGACCGGACGAGCGGGACGTCGGCTTCTCGCTCGCGGTCTCCCGGACGGCGTTCGAGCACGGCGCCGTCGTCACCGGCGACCACCGGGAGGGGCTGCGGGAGCTGGCGGCGGGCCGCGACGCACCCGGAGTGGTCCGGGTCAGGAGGCGCGGCGGTCGCACCGCCCTGCTGTTCCCGGGGCAGGGGGTGCAGTACCCGGGCATGGGCCGCCGCCTCTACGAGACGTATCCGGCGTTCGCGCGGGCGCTCGACGAGGTCGGTGCCGCGCTGGAGCCGGCGATCGGCGCACCGGTCGTCGACGTGCTGCGCGGCGGCCGGCTGGACGGCCAGGAGCTGCTGCAGCCGGCCGTGTTCGCCGTCGAGGCGGCGCTCTTCCGGCTGCTGGAGTCGTGGGGCGTCCGGCCGGACGCCGTCGCGGGCCACTCGCTCGGGGAGATCACCGCCGCGCACGTCGCCGGGGCGCTTCCCCTCGCCGACGCGGCGGAGTTCGTCGCGGCGCGGGGGCGGCTGTTCGAGCGGCTGCCGTCCGGCGCGGCGGTCGCGGTGGAGGCGGGCGAGGACGAGGCCCGCGCCGTCCTCGCGGACCGGCTCGACCGCGCCGGCGTCGCCGCCGTCAACGGCCCCGGGTCCGTGGTGATCGCGGGGGAGGAGGCGGTCGTGACCGCGGCGGCCGAGCACTTCGCCGGGTCCGGGCGGCGCACCAAACGGCTGCGCATCGGCCGGGCCGTCCACTCGCCGCTCGTCGAGCCGATCCTGGACGAGCTGCGCGCCGTCGCCGCCGGGCTGGACTGGCGGCGCCCGTCCGGCGGGCCGGCGATCGTCTCGTCGGTGACGGGCGCCGAGCTGGACGCCGGGCGGCTCGCGGACCCCGGGCACTGGGCCGGCAACGCCCGCCGGACCGTCCGGTTCGGCGACGCCCTCCGGGCGCTGCACGCGCTGGGCGCGCGGCGGTTCGTCGAGGCCGGTCCCGGCACCGCGCTCACCGACCTGCTCCCGGCGAACGTCTCCGACCCCGCCGTGACCGCCCTGCCCTGCCTGCCCGGCGGGCGGGACGAGGCGGAGGGCGCCGCGACGGCCCTGGCCGGAATCCACCTCGCCGGGGGCGAGGTCGACTGGAGGGCCTTCTTCGGGACGGACGCCCGCCTGACCGATCTGCCGACCTACGCGTTCCAGCGCGACCGCCACTGGTTCGGCGCCGCCCCGGACGAGCCGGTGCCGCCCGTCCCCGGGACCGACACCCGGCGGCTGGTCGCCGAGACCCTCGAACAGGCCCTCGGGACGGGCGCGGCGGCCGACCCGGACGTGCCGTTCCGGGAACTGGGCGTCGACTCGCGGATGTCCGTCGTGATCCGCGACCGGCTGTCGGCCGCGCTCGGCCGCGACCTGCCCGGCTCCCTCCTCTTCGACCACCCCACCGCCGCCGGGCTCGCGGACGCCCTGCGCCCGGAGCCCCGGGCCCGGACGGCCGCGCCCGCGCCCGCCCGCGAACGCCGCGAGAGCGACGACGACATCGCGATCGTCGCGATGAGCTGCCGCTACCCGGGCGGCGTCCGCTCGCCCGAGGACCTCTGGCGGCTGGTGGACACCGGGACCGACGCGATCGGGCCGTTCCCGGACGACCGCGACTGGGACCTCGACGAGGTGTCCGGCGTTCCGGCCCTGGGCGGCTTCCTCGGCGGCGCCGCCGAGTTCGACGCCGCGTTCTTCGGGATCTCGCCGCGCGAGGCCGCCGGGATCGACCCGCAGCAGCGGCTGCTGCTGGAGACCGCGTGGGAGGCGTGCGAGCGCGCCGGGCTCGGCCGCGACGCGCTGCGCGGCAGCCGCACCGGCGTCTTCGTCGGCGCCACCGCCCAGGACTACGGCCCGCGCCTCGCCGAACCCGAGGACGGCACGCGCGGCCACCGGCTCACCGGCACCACGCCCAGCGTCGCCTCCGGCCGCATCGCCTACGTTCTCGGGCTGCGCGGCCCCGCCGTCACCGTGGACACCGCGTGCTCGGCGTCCCTGGTCGGCGTGCACCTGGCGGCGCAGGCGATCCGGCAGGGCGAATGCGACACCGCGCTCGCGGGCGGTGTGACCGTGCTGGCGACGCCCGGCATGTTCCTGGACTTCGGCCGCCAGCAGGGGCTCGCCGCCGACGGCCGCTGCAAGGCCTTCTCCGCCGACGCGGACGGCACCGCCTGGGCCGAGGGCGCCGGGCTGGCCGTGCTGCAGCGGCTGGGCGACGCGCGGCGGGAGGGACGCCCCGTCCTGTCCGTCCTGCGCGGCAGCGCCGTCAACCAGGACGGGGCCAGCAACGGGCTCACCGCGCCGAACGGCACCGCCCAGGAGCAGGTCATCGGGGACGCGCTGGACCGCGCCGGGATCGGCCCCGCCGGCGTGGACGTGATCGAGGCGCACGGCACGGGGACCGCGCTGGGCGATCCCATCGAGGCGGGCGCGCTGGCCCGCGCCTACGGCGCCGCCCGCGCGGCGGACGACCCGGTCCGGCTGGGCTCGCTCAAGTCCAACATCGGGCACGCCCAGGCCGCCGCGGGCATCGGCGGCCTGATCAAGATGGTGCAGGCCCTGCGCGCCGGGCGGCTGCCCCGCACGCTGCACGTCCGCGAGCCGTCGGGGCACGTCGACTGGGCCGGGAGCGGCCTGGCCCTGCTCACCGAACCGGTGCCGTGGCCGCGCGCGGGCCGCCCGCGCCGGGCCGCCGTCTCCTCGTTCGGGATCAGCGGCACCAACGCGCACGTCATCGTCGAGGAGGCTCCGGCGCCGCCCGGCGGTGGGCCGGACGGCCCCGGGCCCGTCCCGCTGCCGCTGTCGGCGCGCACCGGCACCGCGCTGCGCGCACAGGCCGGACGGGCCCGCGAGTTCATGGCCGCGCATCCGCAGGAGCGGCCCGCCGACATCGCCCGGACGCTGGCGGCCCGCACGCCGATGCGGTGGCGCGCCGTCGTCGTCGGCGACGACCGCGACGACCTCATGGCCGGTCTGCGGACCCTGGCGGACGGTGCCGGCGTGCCGGCGGCCGTGCGCGGCTACCGGTCGCCCGCGGTGGTCCGGGCCGAGGCGGGGGACGCGTCCGACCCGGTGTTCGTGTTCCCCGGGCAGGGCGCGCAGTGGCGGGGCATGGCCCTCGACCTGCTGCGCGAGTCCGCGGTGTTCCGCGAGCGGATGGCCGAGTGCGAGCGGGCGCTGTCGGCCCACTGCGGCTGGTCGCTCCGGGACGTGCTGGAGAACGACCCGCTGGACCGGGTGGACGTCGTCCAGCCGGCGCTGTTCGCCGTCATGGTGTCGCTCGCCCGGCTGTGGGAGTCGGCCGGGGTCCGCCCGGCGGCGGTGGTCGGGCACTCGCAGGGCGAGATCGCGGCCGCCTGCGTGTCCGGGGCCCTGTCCCTGGACGACGCCGCCAAGGTGGCGTGCCTGCGCAGCCGCGCGCTGCGGAAGGTCGCGGGCAGCGGAGGCATGGCCTCGGTGCCGCTCCCGGCGGACGCGATCGAACTGCCCGGCCGGGTGTGGACGGCGGCGGTGAACGGGCCGTCCTCCACCGTCGTCGCCGGGGACGCCGACGCCCTCGACGACCTCGTCACCCGGCTCCAGGGCGAGGGCGTCGACGCGCGGCGCGTGGACGTCGACTACGCCTCGCACACCGAGGCCATGGAACCGATGCGCGACCCGCTGCTCGCCGACCTCGCCGGGCTGGCCCCGGCCGACCCGGCCGTCCCGCTGTGGTCGACGCTGACCGGCGGGCCGCTCGACCGGCCGATGGACGAGCGCTACTGGTTCGACAACATCCGCGGCACCGTGCGGTTCCAGGACGCGGTGGACGCGCTGATCGACGCCGGCCACACCCGGTTCGTCGAGGTGAGCCCGCACCCGGTGCTGACCCGCGCGATCACCGGGACGGCGGGCGACCGCGAGGTGACCGTCCTCGGCACGCTGCGCCGGGACGCCGGCGGGCTCGCGCAGTTCCTCACCGGCGTCGCCGCCGCCTACGCCGACGGCATGCCGGTGGACTGGGCCGCGTTCGTCCCCGAGGGCCGGATCGTGCCGATGCCGACCTACCCGTTCGAGCGCCGGCGCTACTGGCTGTCCGCCGGGTCCTCGGGCGCGGCGGGCCTCGCGGGCGCGGCGAAGGCCGGGCACCCGCTGCTGGACGCAGAGGTGGACCTGCCCGGAGGCGGCGTCCTGCGCACCGGACGGCTGTCCGTCGCGCGGCACCCGTGGCTGGCCGGCCACGAAGTCGCGGGCCAGATCCTGCTGCCCGGCACGGCCCAGGTCGAGATGGCCTGTGCGGCGGGCGCCCGGATCGGCCGCCCCCGCCTGCGCGAGCTGGTGCTGGAACGCCCGCTGCCGATCCCCGATGACGGCGAGGTCGAGGTACGGCTGCTGGCCGGCGCGGACCGGTCGGTCGTCATCGAGTCCCGTCCCCGCGACGCCGACGCGTGGACCCGGCACGCCACCGGAATCCTGGAGGACGGCGCCGGATCCCAGCCGTCGGCGCCCGCCGGGACGTGGCCGCCGCCCGGCGCGGAGCCTCTGCCGCTGGACGGCGCCTACGACCGGCTCGCCGAACGCGGCTACGGCTACGGCCCCGCCTTCCGCGGCCTGCGCCGCGCCTGGCGGGACGGCGACGACCTCTACGCCGAGGTCGGCACCGACCAGGACCGGGGCGCGCACCGCGTCCATCCCGCACTGCTGGACGCCGCGCTCCATCCGCTGCTCCTGCCCGGTGAAGGAGCCCCGGAGGTTCCGTTCGTCTGGAAGGGAGTCTCCTGCGAGCCCGCGGCCGCCTCGTCGCTCCGCGTGCGGCTGACCCGGGCCGGAGACGGGACGGCGCGGCTGGAGGCCGCCGACGACGAAGGACGCGCGGTCGCCGTCGTCGAGTCGCTCGAACTGCGCCCGCTCGCCGGCGACGCGCCCGGCGGCCTCTACGAGACGGCCTGGCATGAGCTGACCGGCGAACCGGACGGCGAACCACCCGAGGCGCACATCGTGCCCGTCTGCGACATGGACGGCCCCATGCCGGACGACGCCCACCACGCGGCACGAGCCGTTCTGGAGAAGCTCCAGAGCGTCCCGGATTCCGACACCGTCGCCGTCATCACCAGGAACGCCCAGCGCGTCCTCCCCGGCGACGACGTCGCCGGGCTGGCGCAGGCGGCGGTGACCGGGCTCGTGCGCTCCGCCCGCTCCGAACGCCCCGGCCGCCTCGTCCTGATCGACGGCGACGGCGACCGGCGCTCCGACGCGGCGCTGACCAGGGCTCTCGCGACCGGGGAAGCCGAACTGGCCGTCCGGCGGGGCCGCCTGTACGCCCCCCGGCTGGCCCGTCCCGGCGACGACGGGCTCGTCCCGCCGGGCGAGGGCCCCTGGCGGCTGGACGTCACCCGCCGGGGCTCGCTGGACGACCTGGCGCTCGTCCCCGCCCCCGAGTCCGGGCGGCCGCTCGGCGAGGGCGAGGTCCGCGTCGCCGTCCGCGCCTCCGGGCTGAACTTCCGGGACGTCGCCGTGGCGCTGCGCCTGGTCGGCACCGAGCGGACCATGGGCGGCGAAGGAGCGGGGATCGTCACCGAGGCCGGCCCCGGCGTCACGGCGCTGCGCCCGGGGGACCGCGTGGCGGGCGTGTTCGAGCGCTCCCACGGGCCCGTCGCGGTCGCCGACGCCCGCCAGGTCGTCCCCATGCCGCCGGGCTGGACGTTCGCCCGCGCCGCCTCGGTGCCCATCGTCTTCGCCACCGCCTACCAGTGCCTGGTCGAGATCGCGGAGTTGGGCCCTGGCGAGCGTGTGCTGATCCACGCGGCGACCGGCGGCGTGGGGCTGGCGGCCCTCCAGCTCGCCCGGCACCTCGGCGCCGAGGTGTACGCCACCGCGAGCCCGCCCAAGCAGCACGTCCTGCGCGAGCTGGGTCTCGACGACGACCACATCGCCTCGTCCCGCGACCTGGAGTTCGAGGAGCGGTTCCGGGGGCGGATCGACGTCGTCCTCAACTCGCTGGCCCGCGAGACCGTGGACGCCTCGCTGCGCGTGCTGCGCCCCGGCGGCCGCTTCGTGGAGATCGGCAAGACCGACGTCCGCGACCCCGGAACCGTGCGGACCGGGCATCCCGACGTCCGGTATGCCGTGTACGACCTGCTCGGCGTTGCACCGGAGCGGGTCGGCGAGGTCCTGCGGGCCGTGCTCGCCCTGCACGACGACGGTGCGCTGCGGCCCCTCCCGCTCCGGACCTGCGACGTGCGGCGGGCCCCCGAGGCGCTGCGGACCCTGCGGCACGCCGAGCACGTCGGCAAGCTCGTCCTGACCGTCCCGCCGCCCGAGCCCTTCGGCCCCCGCGGAACGGTGCTCGTCACCGGTGGGACGGGGAGGCTCGGCGCCCTCCTGGCGCGGCACCTCGTCCGCGAGCACGGCGTGCGCAGGCTCGTCCTGGCGAGCCGCCGAGGACGAGCCGCCGACGGCGTCCCGGACCTGGCGGCGGAGCTGACCGGACTCGGCGCCGAGGCCGCCTTCCCGGCCTGCGACACCGCCGACCGGGACGCGCTCGCCCGCCTCCTCGCCGAGCACGCGCCGACCGCCGTGGTGCACGCCGCCGGCACCCTGGACGACGGGCTCGCCGCGACGCTGACCGGCGAGCGCGTGGACGCGGTCCTGCGCCCCAAGGTCGACGCCGCCTGGCACCTGCACGACCTGACCCGGGACATGGACCTGGACGCGTTCGTCCTGTTCTCCTCGGCGGTCGGCGTGCTCGGCGCCCCCGGCCAGTCCAACTACGCCGCCGCCAACACCTGGCTGGACGCCCTCGCGGGCCACCGGCGGGCCCGGGGCCTGCCCGCCGTCTCGCTCTCCTGGGGCCTCTGGGACGAGCGCGGCGGCATGACCGGGCACCTGTCCGGCGAGCAGGTCGGCCGGCTGCGCCGCACCGGCATCGCGCCGCTGCCCGCCGCCCGCGCGCTCGCCCTGTTCGACGCGGCGCTGCGGTCGCCGCGCGACCACCTCGTCCCGATGGACCTGGACGTCCGCGAGGTGCGACCGGGCACGGTCCCGATGCTCGCCGACGCCGTCCGCCCCGCCCCGGAGCCCGCCGAGGACGGCGAGGCGTCCGGCACCGGTCTCGCCGAGCGCCTGCGCGGCGCCTCCGGCGCGGACCTGGAACGCGTCCTGACCGCGGCCGTGTGCGACACCGCCGGGGAGATCCTCGGGTACCCCGAGCCCGGCGCCGTCGGACCGGACGACGCGTTCAAGGAACTCGGCTTCGACTCCCTGCTCAGCGTCGACCTGCGCAACCGCGTCAACCGCGAGCTCCGGATCGAGCTGCCGACCACCGCGGTCATGGACAACCCGACCCCCGCCGACCTGGCCGGGGTCATCCGGGCGGCACTGTCGCCGCCCGGCGACGGCACCGCCGAGCGAAAGGAGAAGGACGATGAGTGAAGAGCGCGACCGCCACGCCTTCGTGAGCGGGGCGACCAGCGGCATCGGCCGCGCGGTCGCCGAGCGGCTGGCGGGGGAGGGCGCGCGGGTCTTCATCTGCGCGCGCGACGGCGAGGCCGTCGCCCGGACGATCAAGGAGTTGCGGGACGCCGGCGGCGACGTGGACGGCACCGCCTGCGACGTCCGCGACGCGGACCGGGTCCGGTCGCTGGTCGAGGAGGCCAACGCCGCCGGCCCGATCAACGTCCTGGTCAACAACGTCGGACGGGGCGGCGGCGGGCAGACCGCGCAGATCCCCGACGAACTGTGGGACGACGTCATCGCCACCAACCTGACCAGCGTGTTCCGCGTGACGCGCGCGTTCCTGGCGTCCGGGCTGAAGGACGCCGGATGGGGGCGCGTCATCAACATCGCGTCCACGGCGGGCAAGCAGGGCGTCGTCCTGGGCGCGCCGTACTCGGCGTCCAAGCACGGCGTCGTCGGCTTCACCAAGGCGCTCGGCCTGGAGCTGGCCAAGAGCGGCGTCACCGTGAACGCCGTCTGCCCCGGCTACGTCGAGACGCCCATGGCGCAGACCATCCGGCGCGGCTACGCCGACTACTGGGACGTCACCGAGGGCGAGGTGCTGGCCCGCTTCGAGGCCAAGATCCCGCTCGGCCGCTACACGGCGCCCCGCGAGGTCGCCGCGATGGTCGCCTACCTGGCCGGCCCGGACACCGGGGCGGTCACCGCCCAGGCGATGAACGTGTGCGGCGGCCTGGGCAATTTCTGAGGACCCGCAACTTCTGAGGAGGGCTGATGACCGTACGAGAGGACACCGCGCCGGCGACCCGGCACACCGAGCACGCCACCCGCGTCAAGGCCCCGCCCGACGCGGTCTACCGGATCGTGGCGGACGTGACGACCTGGCCGGTGCACTTCCCGCCGACCGTGCGCGCCGTCCGGCTCTCCGGCGACGACCGCGCGGAGCGCATCCGGATCTGGGCGCTCGCCAACGGCGCGCCGCGCACCTGGGTGTCGGAGCGCACCCTCGACCCGGACGCGCGGACCGTCGGGTTCGCGCAGGCCGAGCCGAGCGCCCCGGCGGCCGCGATGCGCGGGACCTGGCGGATCGAGCCCGACGGGGACGGCGGCTCCCGCGTCGTCCTGGTCCACGACTACGCCGCCGCGGACGGCGACCCCGACGCTCTCGCGCTCATCGACCGGGCCGTCGACGCCAACAGCGGCGCGGAACTGGACGCGCTCAGGCGCGCGGCCGAGAGCGGGGCCGACCCCGGCCTGTTCCTGGAGTTCAGCGACGGCGAGACCGTCCACGGGCCGCTGGAGGCGGCCTACGACTTCGTCAACGAGTGCGACCGGTGGCCCGAGCGGCTCCCGCACGTGCTGCGCGTCGCCCTGACCGAGGACGAGCCCGGCCTCCAGTTCATGGAGATGGACACGCGGTCGCCCGACGGGTCGGCGCACACCACCGCCTCCGGGCGGGTGTGCGTGCCGGGCGAGCGCATCGTCTACAAGCAGACCACCATGCCGCCCGTCATGCGGACCCACAACGGCGAGTGGCTGTTCGAGCCCGCCGGGGACGGCGCGGTCCGCGTCACGTCCCGGCACACGGTGGTCATCGACCCGGAGGCCCTGCCCGGGGCCGCCGGCGGGATGGGCCTGCCGGAGGTGCGGCAGAAGATCCGCGAGACGCTCGGCGCCAACAGCAGGGCGACCCTGCGCGCGGCCAAGCGGTATGCGGAGAACGAGAGGAGCGGAACATGAGGGAACTGACACTGGACGGCCTCAAGGACGCGCTGCGCGCCGCGGCGGGCGAGGCGGAGACCCTGGAGGACGGTGCGGCCGACCTGCTGGAGGTGCCGTTCTCCGACCTCGGCTACGACTCGCTCGCCGTCATGGAGACCACCGCGCAGGTGGAGCGCATGTTCGGCGTCGAACTGCCCGAGGAGGAGACCGCCGAACTGAAGACGCCCCGCGAATACCTGGAGTTCGTCAACGCCAGGCTCGGGCAGACCGTGTAAGGACGGAAACGGCGGAAGAGCCGGCGGCCCGTGCGGGGCCGCCGGCTCTTTTCGGTGGTGCGCCCAGCATGGGCGATTGCTTGGGGGTGAAAGTCCCCTGGAGGAAGAGGTGGTGCTAACTCCGAGCCGGAGGCAAGGGCGTCGTTGTGA
>NZ_JBEYTW010000153.1:0-13128 GCF_040643275.1 Spirillospora sp. NPDC047418 | reverse complement strand
CGAGCCCGATCATGAACAGCCAGTCCGCCCACGCGGCGCCGGCCAGGTCGTTGTAGAGCCCCGCGAACGGGCCCTTGGGGGCGTGCGCCAGGAACGCCTCGGTGGGGCTGCCGCCGTCCAGCCAGCCCTGGCCGGCCGGGGTCCCGTGACCCAGCCCGAACAGCTTGTCCGCGAACGCCCAGGCGAAGATCCAGCCCAGTGCCAGCCGGGCCGCGGCCCAGGCGTAGCGGGCGGCGGGCGTCTCGGTCAGCGGCTTGGGGGCCACCACCCGGATCAGGGTGCCGCGTCCCGCGTGCGTCTTGTGCTCGGAGACTGCCATCGCCGTCTCACCTTCCATCACATCGCCGGTTTCTGCACTCCTCACTCAACTCCCGTCCGCTCTGCCGCCGTAGGTCCGTTCGGTCCGTGCTGGGGGGACGAACGTCCCGCCTATCCGGGCAGTGACTCCGGATGTGTTTTCGGCTCTCCGTGATCGCCGGAAATGGCTAATCTCTGTCCATGACCGGTACTTCCTCCCCAAATGAGCCGCCGCAGTCCCCGACCGTGGATTCCTCCGTGCCGCACACGGCGCGGGTCTGGAACTACTGGCTGGGCGGCAAGGACAACTACATCGTCGACCGGGAACTCGGCGACCAGATCCAGGCGGTCATTCCCGACATCGTCTCCTCGGCCCGCGCCGACCGGGCGTTCCTCGGGCGGGCCGTCACCTACCTGACCGGGGAGGAGGGCGTCCGCCAGTACCTCGACCTCGGGACCGGGCTGCCCACCGCCGGCAACACCCACGAGGTCGCGCAGGGCATCGCGCCGGACACCCGCATCGTCTACGTCGACAACGACCCGCTGGTGCTCACGCACGCGCACGCGCTGCTGACGTCCACGCCGGAGGGCGCCACCGACTACATCGAGGCGGACGTCCGCGACCCCGACGCGATCCTGGAGCGGGCGGCGGCGACGCTCGACTTCGACCGGCCGGTCGCCATCATGATGCTGGGGATCCTGAACTTCGTCCCCGACGAGGACGAGGCGCAGCGGGTCGTCGACCGGCTGCTCGGCGCCGTCCCGTCCGGCAGCTACCTGGCGATCGCGCACCCCAGCGGGGAGGTCGACGGGGAGGCGGCGCAGCAGGCCGTCGACATGAGCAACGAGTCGGGCGTCGCGCCGATGCGGCTGCGCAGCGCCGTGGAGATGGAGCGCTTCTTCGCCGGGATGGAGATCCTGGAGCCGGGCGTCGTGTCGTGCTCGCAGTGGCGGCCGGCGGTCAGCGACCCCGACCGTCCGCCGAAGCCGGTGTACCAGTTCTGCGGCCTCGCCCGGAAGCGCTGAGCGTCCGGGCCGCTCGGCAGCTCAGCCGCTGGGCCTCGGCCTACGGCCATTCGGTCTTGTGGCCGAAACCCTGCGCGTTGTCGATGAGGCGGAGCCAGGTCGGTCGGACGCACCAGTGGTCGGCCGAGGCGAGTGCGCGGGCCAGTTCGCCGCCGTCCGCGACGAAGGGGAAGCGGGCGGCGTAGGCGGCGCGGGCGGCGTCCAGGCCGGTACCGGTCAGGCGGTGGCAGACGCCGCGCCCCTGGACGCCGCGTAGCGTCCGCCAGTCCTGGTCGTCGCCCTGGACCGTGAAGGCCACGCGGACACCGCCGGGGTCGGCCGCGAGGGCGCGGCCGTGCCGGGTCGAGCGCGAGCTGACGAACACCAGGGAGCCGTCCGGCGCCGGGGCGAAGAAGACCGCGCCGGCCTGCGGGCCGTCCTCGTCCGTGTAGGCCAGATTGAGGACGGTGCAGGCCGCCAGCGCGTCCCGGATCGCGTCGTTCACCGGCTCCTCAGCGGCGGGATCGCCGGCACCTCCGGGGCGGACGCGATGTCCTCGGCGGTCAGCTTGAAGGCGTCCGGGAACTGGTCGCGGCGGGTGCGGCGGTCGGGCTCGGTGGTGCGCCAGGAGTACAGGCAGCGCTCGCACTGCAGCACCTCCCACACGCCGGGGACGGGCGAGGCGAACAGCAGCTCGATCGCCTCGTGCGCGCAACGCGGGCAGATCATGTCGGGGTCCTTTCAGCGGCGGGCGGGCGTGCGGAGACGGCGGGCGGCGCGCCGGCGGGCGGGTCAGCGGCGGGCGGCGAGGGCGCGGAGGCGGACGAGCCATTCGGCGGCCTCCGGCAGGTCGCGGACCTGGTTTCGGTAGTTTCCGCGGGGGTCGGGGGCGACGGGGGTGGTGGCGTCGATGACGAGCTTGTCGGTGATGCCGGGCGTCGTCGCCTGCGGCGCGAGCCCCAGCACCGACATGTTGGGCACCTGGATCAGGTCGCCGGCCGGGTTCATCTTGGTCGACACCGCCCACAGGACCTGCGGAAGGTCGAACGGGTCGACGTCCTCGTCCACGACGATGACCGTGGCGGCGTAGCCGAGCCCGTGCGGGGTGCTGAGCACGCGCATCCCGACGGCCTTCGCGAAACCGCCGTAGCGCTTGGCGGTGGAGACGATGACGACGAGGCCGTGCGTGTACATGGCGTTGACCGCCCGCACTTCCGGAAACTCGGCCTTGAGCTGCTGGTAGAGCGGGACGCAGGTGTTGGCGGCGATCAGGTAGTCGACCTCCGTCCACGGCATCCCGATGTAGAGGTGCTCGAAGATCGGGTCGGTGCGGTAGGAGATCCGGTCGACGCGGATGACGGTCATGTTGCGTCCGCCGGAGTAGTGCCCGGTGAACTCGCCGAAGGGGCCTTCGATCTCGCGCTTGCGGCCCTCGATGACGCCCTCGATCACCACCTCGGACCCCCACGGCACGGGCAGCCCGGTCAGCGGCGCCTCGGCGATCGGGGCGGGCGCACCGCGCAGCGCCCCGGCCAGTTCGTACTCGTTCTCGTCGTAGCGCATCGGCGTGGACGCGGCGATGGAGATGACGGGGTCGTTGCCGATCGTGATGGCGACCGGCAAGTCCTCGCCGGCCTCTTCGGCCTTCCGGAGTTGCAGCGCGATGTCGTGCATCGGGACGGGCTGGAGCGCGAGCCTGCGCTTCCCCTTCACCTGGATGCGGTAGATGCCGACATTCTGCTTGCCGCTGTTGTCCGGGTCCTCGGGGTCCTTCGAGACGACCGCTGCCTTGTCGATGTAGAAACCGCCGTCGCCGTCGTTCAGCCGGACGAGCGGAAGCACTTCGAAGACGTTCACATCGTCGCCGTCCATGACGTTCTCCGCCCACGGCGGGTCCGCACGCCATTCGGGCGCGACGGGGAACGTGTCCCAGCGGCGGCTGAACTCGCTGACCTGCTCCTTCACGCCCGTCCCCTTGGGGAGGCCGAGCGCGAGCGCGTGGTTGGCCCACGACCCGTGGACGTTCATGGCGATACGCGCGCTGGTGAATCCCGCGACGTTGTCGAAGTACAGGGCCGGGGCGTCGTCGCCCATCCGGCAGGCGGCATTGGCGGCGGCCGCGATGTCGGGCTCGGGCATCACCTCGTCGGTGATACGCAGCAGTTGCCCCTCCTTGTCGAGGGCGTCCAGGAAACTCCGCAGATCGTCAAAGGGCATGGTGGTTGTTCCTTTCACGGGCGGCCCGCATTCCGTCCCAGCGGCGGGCGGGCGCCGGCAGGTCGAACTGGTCCAGGACCCTGGCGGTGATGTGGTCGACGATGTCGTCGACCGTTTCCGGGTGGTTGTAGAAGGCGGGCATCGGCGGCACCATCTGCACGCCCATGCGGGTGAGCGCGAGCATGTTCTCCAGATGGATCTCGCTGAGCGGCGTCTCGCGCGGGACGAGGACGAGCCGGCGCCGCTCCTTCAGCACCACATCGGCGGCGCGGGCCACGAGCCCCTCCGCGTAACCGGCCCGGATGGCGGCCAGCGTCTTCATGGAGCAGGGCGCGATGACCATCCCGTCCGTCCGGAAGGACCCGGACGAGATCGCCGCGCCCTGGTCGTCGGGCGAGTACACCGCGTCGGCGAGCGCCCCGACCTCCCGCGCCGACAGGCCCGTCTCCAGTTCGACGGTCGCCCGCGCCCACCGCGACAGCACCAGATGGGTCTCGACGTCCGGGAGCCGGGCCAGGTTCTCCAGCAGCCGGACGCCCAGCACCGCACCCGTCGCACCCGTCATTCCGACGATGAGCCGCATGGCCGTCCACTCCCCTGAGATTTCGGTCACGCCTGTCCGGCGTCGCGACTCACGCTATGGCGAGGTCGGATAATCGCTGTCACAGATCAAGGACAGTGGATGAAGAAAAACGGACAACCTCTACGGGCGGACATCCCGCACGTCCCGTACCGTCCCGCGGCGGGCGCACCGCCGGGCGTGGAGGTCCTCGACCTGCCCCGGCTCATCGCGCGCGCCCGCGGCCACGCCGTCGAGATCTACGCCCCGCGCCGTCCCGTCTTCCACGAGTTCATCGCCGTTAAGGCCGGCACGGTGCGCTGCTCGGTCGACTTCAACGAGTACCGGGTGAACGCCGGGAGCTGGTTCTGGATGCGTCCCGGCCAGATCCACAGCTACATGGGCGACCTCACCCAGGCGGAGGCGACCGTCGTGCTGTTCACGTCGGACTTCCCGGACGCCGCCACTCGCGAGGCCGTCGGGCTGGACCTGCGCGTCCACCACCGTCCGCTGACCCCTGCCGGGGCGCACAGGACCGCGCTCGACGGGACGCTCCGCCTCCTGGAGGACGAGGCCGACAGCCTCGCCGACCTCCCCCTGGAAGCGCACATCGACGTCATGCGCCACCTGCTCGGCGTCATCCTGCTCCGCCTCACCCACCTGAACGGCGGGCCCGGCGACCCGGCCACCGCCAACGAGGTCTTCGTGCGCTTCCAGCAGGCCGTGGAGCAGGACCTCTCGGCGAGCCACCGCGTCGCCGACTACGCGGCGCGCCTCGGCTACAGCGTCCGCACCCTCACCCGCGCCGCCCAGGCCGCGACGGGCTGCGGCGCGAAACGCTTCATCGACGACCAGATCCTGCTGGAGGCCAAGCGCCTGCTGTCCCACACGGACCTGCCGCTGTCCGCGATAGCCGACCGGCTGGGGTTCGCCTACCCGACGTCCTTCAGCGCGTTCTTCCAGCAGCGCACCGGCATGCCCCCGACCGCGTTCCGAGCCACGTCCCGAGGCGCCCAAGCCGAACCATAAGGCACGGGACGCCCGTCGTTTCCCGGAGTGTCACAGGCCACCGTTAGCTTGGCCCGATGAGCACCGACCTGCCCAAGCTCTCCGCACCGGCCACGCGTGCCCTGGCGTCCGCCGGCTACGCCGACCTGGAGCGACTGGCCACAGCCCGCGAGAAGGACATCGCAGCCCTGCACGGCATGGGCCCCAAGGCGATGAAGACCCTGCGGCAGGCCCTGCAAGACCAGGGCTTGTCGTTCGCGGACGAGTGAACCGTCCGACCCGCCTGGTAGATCTCCAGGTGTGAGCGTTGAAGAGTTCCTGAAGACGGTCCACAACCTGCCCGAGGTGACCGAGAACGAGTCCTTCGGCGGCATGACCGCCTTCAAGGTGCGCGGCAAGGGCTTCGGCTATCTCAACGAAGCGGACGAGACCGCCATGCTCAAGGCCACCCGCGCCGAACAGGCCGCGCTGATTGCCGAGACCCCGGACGTCTTCTCCCCCTCCTGGGCCAGCGGCCGCTTCGCCTGGCTCTCCATAGACCTCACCAAAGTCGACCCAGGCGAACTGACCGAACTGATAACCGAGGCGTGGCGCCTATCGGCCCCCACGCTCCTCGCCCGCACCATCGACCCGGCCCGCTGATCCCGCCCGGAAAACGCCCTGGGGGCTTGTGCGGGTGTTACGGCAGCAGGAACTCGTTGATCGTCCGGGCCTGGCCGAAGATGGCGTGGCCGACGTCCGGGAGCAGCTTCACCGTCGACTGCGGGACGCACTCGTGGACGCGCCGCGCGGTCTGCCGCGAGTCGAACATGGCGTCCCGGCCGCCGACGATCACGAGCACCGGCATGCCGAGGCCGCGCAGCGCGTCGTCGGGGAACACCGGGAGCTTCTCCCTGCGCGGGTTGAAGTGCGTGAACGTCAGGACGACGCTGTCGAGCACCTCGCTCTCCTTGCCCAGGCCCGTGACGGTCATCGCCGACTCCCGCAGCCCGCCGCGCCGGACCAGGCGGGCCGCCAGGGTCCGGAACACCCAGCCGATCTTCTGCCGTCCGACCCCGCCGGGGCACAGCAGCACCAGGCGGGACACGCGTTCCGGCCGCCGGACGGCGTAGTCGAGCGCCGTCCACCCGCCGAGGGACGCGCCGACGACCGCGGTATCGGCGACCCCGAGCCCGTCGAGCACGTCGTCCAGCCACAGCGCGACGGCGTCGGACCCGAGGACAGGACGCGCGGGCGCGCTCAGCCCCGGTTCGCCGACGAGGTCGACGGCATAGGTGCGGAAATGCCGCGACCACACCGCGACGTCCTCCCGCCATGTGACCGCGTTCGCGCCCGAGCCGTGCAGCAGCACCAGGGGCGGCGCGTCCGCGGGCCCGGAGACCAGGACGAAGGTCTCCCCCTCGCGGGTCGGCACCCTGACCTGCTCGGCGGGCACCGGCCAGGCGTCCAGCGCCCGGCGGTAGTGGCCGAGCAGTTCGGTCCGCCCGGCGTCCGACTTGTAGATCACGCTCATGACGTCCCCGCCAGCCGCGCGTCGAGCGCCTCCAGGTCCGGGAGGAACCACACGTGGGCGGACCTGTTCGACTCCCGCACCAGCGCGCGCAGCGCCGAACTCTCCGCCATGTGCGCGGAGATGTCGCCGACGACCGCGAGCTTCACCCCGTACTGGACGAACTTCTGCATGAGATCGCCCGCGAATCGGGTGCCCAGCGAGAAGAAGCGCTCGTCCAGCCGCCGCGCGGGCACCGCCACGACCTCGGCACCGAGGTAGGTCGCGCCGACCAGGTCGAGCCCGTCCTCCATGGTCGCGATCAGCGGACCGTCCGGGTCGCACACCAGCACCTGGACCCCGGCCCGCTCCTGCACCACATCAGTCATCGCCGGCCTCCCGTCCGAGCACGCCGCCCTCACCGAGCACGGCGTCGATCAACTGCAGCACCTCGGCCGTGGCCGCCGCGCCGCCCAGCAGCACCACCTTCAAGCGCTGCGCCTTCTCGTCATGGACGACCTGGATGTGCACCGGCTCACCGGGGTCGGGCCCGCTCTGCGCGGCGCTTACCACGAGCGTTCCGAGCCGGTCCGCCATGTGCCGGTCGACACCGTCGACCTGCACGATGCTCGACACCTCGACCCTCGCCCCGGACCGCCCCTCGGGCTCCGGCCTCCCGGTCAACTCCTCCAGGTCGCCCTGTCCGATCCGGTACTGCTTGCCGATCCGGACGGCCTTGAGCCGCCCCTCCCGGATGTACCGCCGCACCGTCCGCACATGAAGCCCGAGAAGGTCCGCGACCTCCTCGACCGAGTACATCTTGTCGTCCATTGCTCCCCAACATACGCGAGATGAGGTCCGATAGGGAACTTTAGGGCCCACACGCTGACCTGAACCTGGTCCGGCGTCGCGGCTGACCGCGGACGGACGTCAGCCGAGCCGGCCGGTCTGCCAGGCCCAGGCGGCGATCTCGACGCGGTTCCGGACGCCCAGTTTGTGCTGGATGCTCGCGACGTGGGTCTTGGCGGTGCCGGGCGTGATGGACAGTTCGGCGGCGATCTCCGCATTGGTGCGGCCCCGCGCGACGAGGGTCGCGACCTCCGTCTCGCGGCCGGTGAGCCGCCCGTCGTCGGCGCGCGGGCGGGGCGGGGCGAAGCGGCGCAGCAGCCGGGTGGTGATCGTGGGGCTGATGAGCGCGTCCCCCGCCGCGGCGGCGCGGACGCCCTCCACCAGGAGCGTGGGCCCGGAGCGCTTCAGCAGGAAGCCGCAGGCGCCGTCGCGCAGGGCGGTGTACACGTACTCGTCGAGGTCGAAGGTGGTGACGACGAGCACCCGGAGCGGATCGGGCACGGACGGGCCGGCCAGCAGCCGGGTGACCTCCAGGCCGTCCATGCGCGGCATCCGGATGTCGGCGAGGACGACGTCGGGACGCAGCCGCCGGGCCAGTTCGACGGCCGCGGCGCCGTCGGCGGCCTCCCCGACCACCCGCATGTCGGGCTGGGCGTCCAGGATGATGCGGAAGCCGCCACGGACGTCATCCTGGTCATCGGCGATGACGATCCGCGTGGTCATGGCGCCGATCGTAGTGGGATCACCGCGGTGACCCGCCAGCCCCGATCACCCGCGGGACCTGCACCGAAGTCGCCGCCGAGCGCCTCGACGCGCTCGGCGATCCCGGGGAGGCCGAGGCCGCCCCGCCGCCGTCCGCGCAGCAGGCCCGCACGGCCGCTGGGGCCGTCGTCGGTGACGGCGACGCGGAGGGCGGGGCCCGTCGCGGTCACCGAGACGTCGACGGCGGTCGCTTCCGGGGCGTGCCGCCGGACGTTCGTCAGGGCCTCGACGACCAGCCGGTACGCCGTCGCCGAGACCTCGGGGGGAGGGGTGACGGCGTCCAGCGCCAGCCGGACGTCGGCCCCGTCCGAGGTACTGAACCTGTCCACCAGCGCGGGCAGTTCGTCCAGGCCGTGCGGCCCGTCGCGGGGCCCGTCGTCATGGAGCATGTGGACGGTGCGGTCCAGTGACGCCATCGCCCGCGCGCCGGCCGCCTCGATCCGCTGGAACGCCGCCGCGGGGTCGCCGCCGAACCGGGCGGCCTGCGCCTGGACGATCATCCCGCCGACCTCGTGCGCGACGAAGTCGTGCAGGTCGCGCGCCAGGTCGAGGCGCTGCGCGCGCCGCGCCTCGGCCACCGAGCGGGAGCGCCGCGCGTCCAGGGACCGCAGGTACAGGCCGGTGCCGGCGGCGACCACCGCGCCGAGCCCGCAGAGCAGGCAGCCGAGCACCGCGCCGCGCGTGCTCGCGGGCGGGACGACGTGCAGCGTCAGCCGCAGCGGGAGCACGGTCACCGCGACGCCGGCCACCGCTCCCGCGAGCGCGGCGGGACGGGCCCCCGCGCGCCGCACCGCCAAGTGGAGGACGACCGCCGCCGCGACCGACTCGGCCAGCCACCAGCCGGCCGTCCGGTTGCCGGCCGGCCCCTGGTAGAGCAGGGTCGCCACCAGCGAGCCGGCTCCGGCCGCGCCCGCGATCGCGCCCGGCCGGGCGGCCGGGAAGGCGAGCATGAGGACCAGCGCGGCACCGGTCAGCCAGGCCGGAACGGTGATCAGCGGCCCCACGCCCGGCGTGCCCGCGGCGGCGGCCGCCGCGAGGGCGATGAGCAGCGCTCCGGCGGCGAGGGCGCGCGGGCGCCTCTGCCGAACGGACGAGGCGCCCGCCGGGAAGATCTGCCGAACGGGCGATGCCCGGACAGGGCCCTGATCAGGAAGCTTGTCCCCATGAACGGTCACAAGCGAATCGTACGAACCGGGCTGGCCGCCGCCGCGGTGGCCTGCCTCGCGGCCTGCGGCCTCACGGCCGAGGCCGGGCTGGCGGGCGCGCCGTCGTCGTCCGGCACGGTGCTGCTGCGCGCCGACACCGACCGCGACGGGCGGCTGTCGCCCGCCGACGACGCCCGGCGCGGAGCGTGGACGGCGACTCGCGGGGCGATCATGCTGCCGAACCTCGACGACGACGCCGCCCGCTGCCCGACGGCCGGCAAGAACGGCGAACGGCTCACCGACGCGGCACTGGCCGCGTGCAACGACGCGTCCGACGCGGTGGTGAACGGTGCCGCCGACGCCGCCGACCTGGCACCGCTGGAGATTCCGGCGATGGCGAGCGTGTCCGGTTCCGCGCGGGCGACGCTGCGGTCCGACGCCCGGTCGCGGGACAAGGTGCGGATCTTCGTCCAGCGCGGCGGGCGCCTCACCGCCCTCGGCGCGGACGGCGCGATCCGCGCGGACGAACTCCGCCGCGGGCTACGGCTCGCCGTCGAGGCCCGCGACGTCGTCCGCGACCCGGCCGCCTGGTCGGGGTTCAGCGACCTCACGCTGACGGTCGCCGACGGCGGAAAGACCCGGTCCGACAAGGTCCGGCTGCGCGTCGCGCCGGTGCTCTTCCAGCACGACCTCCTCCCCCTGGACCGCGCGGTCGTGGCGAACCCCAAGGCCCCCGTCACGCTGGAGAAGGGGACGGCGCCCGACAAGCCCGTCAAGGGCCAGCAGGCGTACCGGCGCGACCTGCGCCGGGCACTGGACGCCGAAGGGCTGCGCAAACCGTTCATCGAGTCCCCGGCCGGGGGCGACCAGTGGATGGGCGACATGTTCAAGGCCGGCTACGCGTCCATGCCGGGGCCGGGCGGCAAGGAGCACCGCATCGTGGTGAACCTCAGGTCCCCGGCCGTGACGCCCGACTTCCCGGCCCGCGACCGTCCGCTGCGGGACGCGTCCCGTCCGGTGTTCACCATGATGCGCGGACCGGGCGTCGCCGGCCTCCAGCAGTTCGACGCCACGGCGGTCGACCGCCCCGACGACAACCTGTACTACGGGTCGGCCAGTTCGAGCGGCAACTTCGGGACGATCCCGCCCTACGGCAAGTACCGCACCGGCCGGATCGTGTATGGGGGCGAGGGCAAGTTCACTCCCGACACCGCGTTCACCCGGATGCTGGAGGCGCAGGGCTACCAGGACCCGATCGCCGTCGACACGAGCTGGCTCGGCGTCGGCCACATCGACGAGTTCCTCCACTTCGTCCCCCGGCGCGGAGGCAAGGGGTGGGCCATGGTCATCGCGGATCCGCGGATGGGCATGGACCTGCTGAAGAAGGTCGCCGCCACCGGCGGCGGAGGGCAGCGGCTGGTCGAGGGCATCGCCCCGTCCAACACGCAGTTCCCCGGCCTCACGGTCGCCGAGGCCCTCCGCAAGCCGGACCTGGTGAACGGCACCCGCATCGCGGCGGCGGGCGTCGACCGGGCACTGCGGCAGTTCCGCGAGAAGGCCGGGATCACCGAACGGGACGTCATCCGCGTCCCGGCACTGTTCACCAAGCTCGACCTGCCCGACGACTACCCGCGCAAGAACCTGACCGTCACCTACCTGCCGGACGCCGCCAACGGCATCAGCACGGGCACCGGCGGCTACCTGGCCCCGGCCCAGCACGGACCGCGCCAGGGCGGCCACGACGTCTTCCAGCGGGCCACCGAGCAGGCACTACACGGCGCCGGCGTACGCGTCCACTGGATCGAGGACTGGGACTACTCCCACTACGTCGGCACGGCCGGCGGCGACATCCACTGCGTCACCAACGTCCAACGCAACCTGACCACCACCACCCCGTGGTGGCACCCCACCCGATAAACCAAAAGCCGCCGCTACGCGGGCGACCACCTCATGCAAGGCGAGCGAGGGCGGTGGCGTAGAGGTGGGCGGGGTCGGCCGGGTGGACCGGGTCGGCCGGAGGGGACGCCGCCGGGCAGTGGCGGCGTCTCCCTCCCAGGTGCTGGATGCGGGTTCCCCGTATAGAGCGATGCGCGGCCGGTTCCGTGCCGGTCACGCTTCCGTACATGAAGTTGATCTCGAAGAGCGCCGGGGTCCTGGTGGCCGGGCTCGCCGCGGTGACGGCGGGCGGCTGGGTCGCCGTACCGACGGGACTCGCGGGCACGGCGCAGCAGACAGCCCAGGAGGCGCCGCAGGAGGCGCCGGCCGGGTGCGTGCCGGTTTCGGGCGCGGTGTGCGGGACGGTGCGGGTGCCGCTGGTGCGGGCGAACCCCGGCTTGGGCCACACCACCGTGGCCTATGCGCTGATCAGGCACCGCGACGTGTCCCGGCCCGCCAGGGGGACCGTGACGATCAACCCCGGCGGCCCCGGCGATTCGGCGATCGCGTCCGCCTCCACGTATGCCCGCATGTTCAGCGGTCTGCTGCAGGACCATGACCTGCTGCTCGTCGATCCGCGCGGGGTGAACCGCTCCGACCCGCTCAGCTGCGGCACGCTCGGTTCACTGCCCGCGACCCGTGCGGACTTCGTGCGGGCGGTCGGTGAGTGCGGCCGGCGGCTGGGTGCTCGGGCGCGCGGCTACACCTCGGCCGAGATCGCCGATGACATCGACGCCGTCCGCGCCAAGCTGGGCATCGGGCGGCTGGACCTGCTCGGCGAGTCCTACGGCACCTACCTGATGACCGTCTACGCGAAACGGCACCCCGAGCGGGTGCGCTCGATCGTGCTGTCCAGCGCCTACCCGCTCGCCGTGGACATGTGGGGACGTCCCAACGTGCGCGCTGCCCGCCGTTCGTTGCGACTGGTCTGCGAACGCAGCGCCGGCGCCTGCGACGGCGACCGGGTGCTGCGCGACATCGCACAGCTCTCCCAGCGGCTGCGCGCCCGGCCGATCGCCTACACGCTGGACGGGCAGCAGCGGCGGCTCGACGACACCGCCTTGGCCTCCATCGTCTACGGCCTGGCCAAGACGGCGCCCGCCGGAATCGGCGACGTGCCCGCGATGGCCCGCCGCGCCCTGCGCTCCAACTACACGCCGCTCATCGACGCCGCCCGCCAGGCCGCCCCGCTGAGCGGGTCGTCACTGCGCCAGGACGAGCCGCAGCCCTTCAACCCCGAACTGGCCGCGACCGTGGTCTGCAACGACTACCCGAGGCTGTGGAACCGCAGAGCGGCACTCCCGGCCCGGCTCCGGCAGTTCTCGGCCGGGCGCGCGGCACTGCCCGAGCGGGACTACCGGCCGTTCGGAAAGCGGGCCTGGACGAGCATGAGCTACGACCAGGGCGACACCTGCATCCGCTGGCCCGACCGCCACGGCCCGAGCCAGCCGGTCGGCGGGCCGTTCCCGGACGTCCCCGTCCTCGTGACCTCCGGCGACCTGGACGCCAACACCCCGACGGAGACGGGCCGACAGGCCGCCCGCCAGTTCCGCCGCGCCACGGTCGTGGAGGTGCCCAACGTCGGCCACGTACCCGAACACGAACCCAGCGGCTGCGTGGCCGCCATCCAGACCGGCTTCATCCGCGACCTGCACGTCCCCGAAACCTCGTGCCTGGCCAACATCCCACCCACCCCGGTACGCCCCTAACCAGGGTTAATTGGTGATGGCGGGTGTGGTGGTGAGGTTGAGCCCTGTGGGGGCGAGGCAGCTGTCGATCACGCCGGGGTGGTGCTGGATGACCCTGAGCCGGTGCTTGATCATGCCGGCGAGGTCGTCCAGGTCGGTGGCAAGGATGTTGAC
>NZ_JBEYTW010000152.1:0-13314 GCF_040643275.1 Spirillospora sp. NPDC047418 | reverse complement strand
CCTGGCCGGCCAGCAGATCACCGCAAAGCCCGAGATCACCCCAGACGCCCGAGCCATCCTCAACGCGCTGACACACTAAAACTGTGCAACCCAGGTCTGACGTCCCGGCAGGGTCAGCGCGGTGACCATGTCCTCATCGCCCCTGCGAGGAATCGACGGCGCCGATGACCGCGCGCTCTCAGTGGGTCTTCATCCACCCGACGAGGGGTCTGCACTCTCCGAGTTGTCCCCATGGGAAGAATGTCGCCGGGCGGCTTCGGCGGGAAAAGGCTCGTAAGTGCTGGAGGCGTTGTCGAAGGTGAAGGCCGTCCAACGGTCGGGCTGGATGTGGGCTAGCCGGGCACCGAGGGCTATGGAGATGGCGACCGGTCCGGTGAGGAAGACGGCGTGCTGCCCGGTGCGGGCAGTGACCGACAGCGGAACGCCGCGCCATGCGCGGCAAACTTGCTCCACGATCGCGGTGTAGGTCTTCGCATTCTCGTCCAGGGGGCCGGTGGTCTTCCGGCTGAAGATCAGGAGGTTGCCGATTCCGTGCTGGCGGCAGGCGGCTCGGACGGGCTGGGCGAAGTCTGCGCGCAGGTTCTGCAAGTCGATGGCGAGTGCCGCGCGCGTCGGGTCCCCGCCTTCGATGGTCTCGACCGGCTCCATCACGAGGACTTCGGCGGTGATCGGGCTTTCCCGGAGGCTGGTAGCCGGGAAGTGAGACGGGTTGCCGTCCCGCTGGCGAATCGCGTGGAGGGTGATTTCGTGAGAGTGGGTGTGCCCGAGTCTGGCGCCGAACCGGAAGCCGGCCGGCAGCGGCATGGTCGGAATCACGTTGATGCGCGCGGCACCGTTGGCCAACCGGTCCGCGATCCCCGCCGCCGCTACGGTCTCGTCCGCGAGGGCGTCGATGCCCCTCTTCGGCCACGGGTGGGTTTCGGGAAGCTTGAGGTGGGTCTGCACCGTGATCGCGCAGGTCTTTTGGCTGTATTCGATGGCCTTGTTCTCCAGTGAGTGGGCTCGCTGGGCGCCACGTCCGGTGTCGGACGCGGTGACGACGAGCCCGATCTGGGTCCTGGCCGATGCGCGGACGCGTAGCCACCCGCCGACCGACATGGAAGCGAGTCCGACGAGGCAGCCAAGGACGAACAACCAGCGACCGGCCGGGGAGTGCGTCATCACCGACTTCACTGCCTCGATGCCGAACCCGCCCGCTAGGACGCCGCCGACACCGCTCCAGGCCGCGCCGTCCGTGATCACGCGCCGGGTCCTCGACAGGGTGGCGGACGGGCCGCCAATGATCGTCACCGTCGGCGTGTTCGTGGTCTCGGACATTTCAGCCCTCGCTTCGTCGTCGCCGCCAGAACGTACTGATGGACGTTGTCCGCCACAGGCTGGTCGGGATCACACGTCGGCACAGAGACTCGGCTTCCTCAGGCCGGAGTCGGTCACAGGCTCATGTGGCGTTGCCCGGATTGCAGTCGGTGGGCGCGCCTAGCATGCCGCTCTGGGCGACCGCCGGGGGCCGTCCATCAGTACCTCGCGGAGTGCTGTGGGCGAGAAGGGGGCCGGGGTGCAGGTGCATGCGGTCAGGTTGAGCACAACTGGCAACCAGAACTACATCTTCGGATCGAACAAGCGGCGCGAGAACGTCGGCGCATCACACCTGATCACCTGCGTCGAGGACGAGTGGCTCGACGCGGCACTGGCGGAGGTCGGTCCGCCCGGCGTTGACGGACGCCGGCAGCGCGTCGAGGAGCACGGTATCGAGGTGGTGACGGCCAACGCGGGCGGCGTAACGATGCTCGTCAGAGATCCGGAGGTGGGCAGGCGGGTCGTCGGGAGTATCACTGAGGCGGCCTTGCGCGCGGCGCCCGGGCTGGACGTGTGCGGCGCGGTCGGTGACGCCATCGAGTGGGGGGACGCTCAGGGCGTCGCCGGGGGCATCGCCGATGCCTGGGACCTTCTTGCGGTGGCACGGGCTAGGAGGCGCGGTCCGAGGCTGCGGTTCCCAGGAGTGCCCATTGCGGCGCGCTGCGGGTCCAGTGGCTTACCTGCTCACTGTGTCGTTGAGTTCGGTGAAGGGCGGTCGCTTGAAGCCCGTTCGGTGCCGAGTCTGGCGAAGTTGAACGCCTTTGACCCGGCGTTGCTGCGGCTGGCCGTCCAGATGGGACTCTGTTCTGGGGACGATGCGGACCAGAAGGCGACGGCGCGCACAGCACTTTCCCAAATCGTCGATTACTTGAACGACCGAGCGGAGTGGGTCGCAGTCGTCCACGCCGATGGCAATGGCATGGGCGAGGTGTTTCAAAGTTTTGCGTCCATGGACGGGCAAAAAGACGCAACTGCAGTCGATTACACGGAGGGGCTGCGCCGACTGTCCGATGGCGTGGACGAGTGCGCCCGGGAAGCCTTCCGGTCGGTCTTCGCCAAGTTGCGCAGCCGGGGGTGGAGGGCGGACACGGCCGAGCCGCCGGTGCTCCCGCTCATTCTCGGGGGCGACGACCTCACCGTGGTCTGTGACGGCGAACTCGCGCTGCCGTTCGCGCGCGATTACTTGGAGCAATTCACCCGGCTGGCGAACGAGCACTCCGCGGTCAGTGACGCGGTCAAGAAGGTGAAGCACCTGCGCGGGTTGGGTGCCTGTGCCGGTGTGGCCATCGTCAAGCGGCAGTACCCGTTCCACAGCGCCGTCCACCTCGCCGAGGAGCTGACCACGGAGGCGAAGGCGGTGAAGAGGGAACTGGGGAAGGACAAGAGCGCTCTGTCATTCCACGTCCTCTACGAGAACGCGCATGCTGATCTGCGTCGTCTGCGCAACCAGCAGACTCTCGCCGAAGAGGACACCTGCTTGACGGCACAGCCCTATGTCGTCGGCGACGCGGGCGGCGCGGAGTGGGCGCGGCATCGGCACTGGTCAGACCTGGAGAAGCGGGTCACCGCCTTGACCAACACGGCAGACGGGGCTCTTGTCGTCTCGGCGGGCCAAGCCCACGACCTGCGGTCCGCACTCTTCCGCGGGCGCAAGGCCGCGGAATCTCGGTTCAAGATGCTCTCTACCTGGCTCGGCGAAGACGCGGTTCAGGAGCTCGCCTGCGATGGTTCGTTGTTCTGGGAAGACGGCCCCGTCCACCGCACCGGCTTCATGGACGCGCTGAACGCCGCCCCCTTCCTCCCAGGGAAGGGCAGGTCATGAGCCATACCATCTCGCTGACGCTGCGCATGCTGAGTGACTGGCACATCGGCGCCGGGACCGGGCGGCACGGCCGAATCAGTCGGCAGGTGCTGCGCGATGAGGAACACCAGCTTCCGTTCGTGCCCGCGAAGTCCCTCAACGGTGTGTGGCGGGACGGCTGTGAAATCGCCGCACGCGCCCTCGACGCCACCGCAGGTTCCGACGGTCCGCGAATCTGGCATGCATGGGTGGAGTACCTGTTCGGTTCGCAGCGGGCCTTTCCAGCCGCCGAGGCGAGCGACGCACCGGCCGCGCCGATGCGGCATCCACGGTCGGCCGCCTTGCGCTACCTCGGCCCGCTTCGTCTCCCCGGTGATCTCGGCCAGGCCATCGCCGGGAATCCGCGGCTCCGCGACGCGGTGACATTCGTGAAGCCTGGTGTCGCGCACGATCCGGTGACCGGTGCGGCTCGGGAGGACATGCTGCGCTTTGACGAGATGGCGCGCGGTGGCATGACTTTGGAAGGCACGGCGGAGCTGCCCGACGCGTTGTCGGATGAGCAGCTCGGTTGTGCCCGCGCCCTGTTGTGGGCGGGTGCGCGTCTGGTGGAGGGCATCGGCGCGAAGCGGCGCCGGGGGTCGGGACGGTGCCGGCTCGATCTCGGAGGTGCGGGGCTGCCGCCGAGCAGTGGCGACCTGGCGCGCTGGGTCGCGAATCCGGTGGTGCCACCGACCCCCGAACAGCCACCGACGCCTGATTTCGCCGAACGGCTTGCGACGGGCGACGGCTGGGAGCGCGTCGTCCTGCGCATGACGCTCGAGACGCCGTTGCTCGCCCACGAACGCACCGTCGGGAACCTCGTCCAGGGCCGCGACCATGCGCCGGGTTGGATGCTGCTGGGGCCCGTGCTGAAACGCCTCGGATCGTTGGCCGCCGCGGCAGCGGCACGCTGCGGGGACCTGGTGGTGACTCCCGCGACCCCGCAGGTGGATGGGGTGCAGGGGCGTCCTGTCCCTCGCGTGCTCGAACGGGACAAGGCCGACAGCGTCTATCTCAACCGCATGGCTGAGGCGCCGCCTGCCGGCAGGGCGTACAAGCGGGTGCGGAACGGATATGTCTCGGGTGCAGCGAACGTGGCGGTCGAGACGCCCGGCTTCGTCCTGAGAATGCATAACACCATCGAGGACGAATTCCAGCGCCCGACTCAGGCACTCGGCGGCGTTTACGTGTACCAGGCGCTCGCGCCCGGAACCGTCTTGGTGGCCGAGGTTCGGGTCCGGCGCGGCGTCCTCGACACTGACTGGTGGTCGAAACTGAACGGCCGTTGGCGACTGGGACGGTCTCGCAAGGACGACTACGGCCTCGTGTCCGTCGCCGCCGAGCCCATCGACCCCGCGCCCGAGTCGGCATCGGTCACGAGCGGCGACCGGCTGTGCGTCTGGCTGCTGTCGGACACCCTCGTCCGGGACGACCGGCTTGCGCCGAGCGACGACCCGTACGACTTCGCCCGCCTTCTGCAACGGGCGTTCGCTGTGGCCGGGGCAGACGGTGTGGAACTCGAACCGATCCTGCAGGAGCGGGACCGGATGCCGACCAGTTACGGGATCGCCCGGACTGATTCCTGGCATCGGGCTTGGCGGCTTCCACGGCCCGTGCTTCTCGGGTTCGCGGCGGGCAGTTGCCTGACCTTCGAGGTGAAAGCGGGCCGCATCGGCGCGGACGTCCTAGCGGAGGTCGAGCGATCGGGCATCGGCGAACGGCGCGGCGAGGGCTTCGGCCAGATCCGCGTCAACGACCCGGTCCTGACGAACAAGGTGCCCACCTACCGCAGCGAACGGGGGGACGAGTCGGTGGACGCACGTCCGCGCCCGGCAGTGCGTGGGCTGTCCACGCTCGACCCAGGCCATGCCGACGCTCGGCTGATCGAGGCGGCCGCCTGGCGGGCGGAGATCTGGCGGCTCGCCGAGGAGAGGGCCGCCCAACCCGACAAGGTGCTCGGCTCGCTCATCGAACTCTCGGCGACCCGGTTGAACACGCTTCGCCGCCTGTTCGACCACCTCGATGAGGAACCCGAGCAGCTCAAGTCGCGCATCACCCGTCTCACGAAGCGCTGGCATGCGCCAAAGGCCACAGCCGCCATCTCTGCCCTGCTGACCGAGAACGATGTCTGGCAGACCCTCGGGTTCCACGATCAGAAGCAGCTCTGCCTGACCGACGACGGCCAGGACGTCCTCATCGGTGAACTGCGTGCGGAGGCGCTACGGTCGCTGCTCACGGCGTGCCTGGCCTCCCATGCCCGCTGGACGGCCCATCACGAGGAGGCGCGCGTATGAGTCGCGGAGGAGGACGCCCGATGGACAGGCGGCTCCGAGTGCGCGGCTGGCTGCGCACCCAGACGCCGCTGCACGTGGGCGGTGTTGCGCTCGATCCGGCCGAGGCGCTGCCGATCGCCGTGGACGGGCAGGACCGTGTCTATGTGCCGGGCACGAGCCTCGCCGGAGTGCTGCGCGCCTGGATGCGCGGCGCTGATCCCGAAACCCGCCTGTTGGACGATATGTGGGGCTTCGAGAAGGACGGGAAAGCCGATTCGGGCCAGGCCAGCCGTGTCGTGGTTCGCGACGCGGTCGTCGCCACTGCGCCCGGGACCGACAGCGACGGGATCCCGAGCGAGCCGCTCCGGTCGCGGGCCCTGCCAGTCCTTCACGGCGTCGGTATCGATCGTGTGACGGGTGCTGCCGCGTCGGCCTTCCTGTACGCGCGCACCGTCGTCCCACCCGGCCACTATCTGTCGTTCGAGGTCGACGTCGAGACGACGACCGCCCGAGTCGCCCGTGACCGCGCCCGCCTGTATGCCCTGTTGACGGCGTTGAAGTCCGAAGAGATCGGTATCGGCGCCGCCACCGGCAAGGGCTTCGGGGTCGTGACGCTGATGCCCTCGCCGCTCGACGTCCACGAGCACGACTTCACGAGCCGCGAGGGGCTGCTCGCCTTCCTCAGCGGTGAGCCCGAGCACTTCGACGATGCCACGGTCGACTCGGACGCCGCCGACCTTCCCGCCCGCCGGGAACGGCTGACTGTGCAACTGCGGTGGAGGCCGGACGCGCCCGTCATGGTCCGCGCGGCCGGCGAAGGAGCGCTGATCAAGACTCTCCCGCTGACTACGGAGACCGGAACCGACACGGTGAGGCTCAAGCTGACCGGCAGCTCCCTCAAGGGAGCCTTCCGCAACCATGCCGAGCTCATCGAGCGCACCGCCCGCGGACTGGATGCCCCGCAGCCTCCGATCCAGGAGGCGACGGACAACACCGATGTCCACGCATCCGCGCGCCGGTATTCCGAAGCATTCCTCAAGCAGCTCGACGGGCTGGACGCCGTCCGCGTACTCTTCGGCGCGGCTCGCCGCAAAAACGAAGACACCCCGTCCGCGTACCCATGGGGCTCGGGAGCACTGACCGTCCACGACTGTGTGAGCGAGACGGCCATCCCGTCGGACGTGTGGGACATCGTGCTGAACGGCCCGCCGGACGACGGGGCCGGTAACGACCTCCCGGCACTACCACCGTCGGTACGCGATGCGCTGACCGCCCGCGGCCTCGACCAGGCCGACCACGTCGCGATCGACCGATGGACCGGAGGCGCCGCCGACCAATTGCTGTTCAGCGTGCTCGAACCGCACGGCGTCGTATGGGAGCCAATCCGGATGAGCGTCGACCTCACCAGGCTCGGCGACCATCGGGACGTGGCCCTCGCGCTTCTCCTCCTCGTCCTGCGTGATCTAGAGCAACGCCGCCTCCCGCTCGGGGGCATGGTCAATCGAGGTTTCGGCGACGTCACGATCGAGTCCATCGAGTTCTCCGGCAACGGCTGGACAGCGGAGACGACGCTCGTGGACGCCCTCCGGCACGGCGACCTCGTGACCGCATGGCGCGAATACGTAGGGGGCACGCGGTGACCGGTACGACCCTGCACGTCGCCACCCGCGACGGGCTCACATTTGCCGAGGCCATGGAGAGCGCGCCGGACGGGTTCGCGCTTCTCACCACACCATGGCGCTACGAGATCGTCAGAACTGTCGATGCACGGCGCTCCATGCCCGAAGGGGTCTTCGAGGCCCGCGTGTTCAACGAGCACACCGAATTGCGCTGGCTCGACGATGCCGACAGCGGACGCACCGTGGTGCTCACCGAGGATCCGGCAGCCATCCCAGCAGCCTTCGCGAAGCACGAACCTGTGGAGGCTGTCGACACGCTTCCAGGGGGCTATCTGTTGTGGGGGAAGGCCGTACGGACGTCGGGCACAGCGTCGGGCGGTTGGACGACACTCACCACGGAGCGCATCGGAAGCCTGCGCGTTCCTGGTGAATTCCGCGGCGGCAGCCACGTGACCTTGGCGACCCGCGAGTACATCGCACGCGACTCCGTCCACGGCAACGCCTACATCGCGGAAGAACGCCTGCTGTCCTTCGAGATCTCCGAACCGCTGCGCAGGGGGAAGGCATGACCAAGGAAAAGCCGGCGACTCCCGGCACGATCAAGGTCCCTAACAGGTTCGGGTCCACGAAGGCGCGGCAGGACTCCAAGACGTCCCCGGCGACGGTTGGCAAGGCCGCCGGTCGGAAGCAGCCGCGTGCGGAGAACCGCGGGACCGGCAGGAGCGCCCAGCATGAGCGCAGGGAGCCGTTCCTCAACCCCTACACCTTCGTTCCTGCCTTCTCGCGCGAGGCGATGACGGGTGCATTCGCCGACACCGCGCCTCAAGGAGCCGACCGGCTGCATGAGGAGAACTGGACGGGTTCGATCGGAATCCGTCTCACTGTCCGGACGCCTCTGCTGCTGCTCGACACCGCTCGCGCCTATAACGCTCCTGACGCCGCGGAAGGACACCTCACCTACCCGGTATTGCTACGCAGCGGCCACCCCCATCTGCAGGCCACCGCACTTAAGGGAATGCTGCGCACCGCCTACGAAGCGATCACCAACAGTCGGTTCGGCGTGTTCACCGGCCACGCTGAACTGCACGGCTGGCGGCGCGTCGCCGATGACGCCCGTGACCTGGAGCCCGTCCGTGTCGGCAAGGACGGAAAGACGCTGGAGTTCTGGGACGCTGTCAGGCTCCCCTCCTATCGGGAGGAGCGCGGCCCCCGGTATTCGCGAAACCGCGCCCCGAAGCACGGCGACCACGTCTGGGTCAAAACGAAGCGCGGCAAGAACGCTGAAGAGGTCACCGGCATCAAGCCACACTCCGAAGGCCGCCCCTCCCCTGACTGGCAGGAGGGAACTGTCTTCATCACCGGCCGGAACGTGGAGGCGAAGCGCGATGAACGCGTCTTCGTCCGGCCGCGCCGGCCCGTACCAGCGAAGCTGACCGGAGATCTCCGCGAGCGCTGGGACGCGCTCATGGAGCACCACCGCAGGTATCAGCAGGACATCGAGACCGACAGCGACTTCGACATCAGCCCCCACCGGACCGACGAAGACCGGCGCAAGCTCACGCCGGGGACGTTCTGCTGGGCGTATAAGAAGAACGAACGCATCGAGGCGCTGTATCCAGTCATGGTCCCGCGCGAACTCTCCGCTGCGAGCCCGTCCGAAATGGTGCCGCCGAAGGTGGAACCTGCCAGCCGTTATAGTGCCCTGTCCCCGGCCGACCGCGTGTTCGGCTGGGTCGCCCAGGACGGATCCGGCACCCGTCCGGCTGCCTACCGGGGCCGGCTGCGCATCAGCAACGTCATTTGCGTCACCGCTACTGAGCAGGCCGTCAAGGAGTTCCGTGATGGACTGCCGCTGTCGATCCTCGCTCAGCCGAAACCGACGCAGGGCCGGTTCTATCTATCTGACAGTGCCGCCGAACCTCACCGTCCGATCGAGGACGGCACACCCAAGAACGACGTGCACCGCGACACGGACAGGGCGCTGCGGGGCCGCAAGGTCTACTGGCACCACAAGAGAGCGGCCGCGAACGACTTCTACTGGAAGCTCCCACCCCCATCGGCGGGAGATCCCACGCAGCAGCTCATCGACGGAATCCTGTACCGGGAGTACCGGCGACCGGATGCGCCAAACGAAGCGGAGATCCTGACACGCGATAAGACGTCGTTCGACACGACCGGTGTCCCCCAGCGCGACAAGCAGAACCGTTCCGTGCTCGGTTGGATCACGGCGGGGACCCAGTTCACTTTCAGCATCGGTGTCCGCGACGTTCCGGAGGTCGAACTCGGAGCACTGCTCTGGCTGCTGACACTCGATGACGCTCATCACCATCGCCTCGGCCTCGGCAAGCCACTCGGCTTCGGCAGCGTGCAACTGTCCCTGGAACCGGAGCGCACGCAACTCCACACCGGTGAGCAATGGTCGGAGTACTACCGCGATCTCACCGGAGGGCTCCCCGCTTCGTCCGCCGAGTCCGTGGTCCGCACCTGCATCCGAGCCTTCACTGACGCAGTGGGGCAGCAGCCCGGTCTCGCGGAGGTTGAGCGCGCGTTCCTTGCGGCGACCCGAGGCCGCGACGACCTCCCCGTCCACTACCCCCGCGCTCGGCCCAAGGGCATGCGAGCTCGGCGCACGCCTCCGAACCCCGCTGGGGAGTCGTTCGCCTGGTTCACCGCCAACGAGAAGATCGTGAAAAGAACCGTCGCGCCGGGCCGGGGACGCTCCCTCCCGTCCGCCAGCGCACCCCCCGGACAAGACCTTGAGATCTACGACGAAGAGAAGTGAAGAGGCCGGCACCGCGCCGCTGCTGATCCACCCGATCGGTGGCGGCGACCTCGGCTTGCCACCCATGGCGACATCCCCGGCACCGATCGACTTCTATGGCGGCCCAGAAGACCGCAGACCCCTGCGCAAGGTCTTCGACGGCCTCACCGAGTCCGGCACCGACATCAGCGGCCTGCTCATCATCGCGACGACGAACGTCCACAGCCCCTCTGGGCGGCCATTCGTCGAGCATGCCCAGGTGATAAAGGAGTTGCTGTGCTCTGTGGCGGGCCTCTGCGGCCGGACGTTCTCGGAAGACCGGCTCCACATCGTCCAGGTCGCCAAACCGACTGTGCGCGACAGCGTCAAGCCTGCGAAGGACGTACTCACCGCACTCTCACCGGGCGAATGCCTGCTGACCTCCGGAGCCGGGTCCTACGCCCTGGGCGCCGGCGTCCTGCTCGCCGGGATCGAGGCCGGCGTTCCGATGACCCTGCTGCCGGTCGACGAGCCCTCCGCCACCTACCGCCTACGTGACCTGATCGACACGCGCGACACGCTTCGCAACTGGCTGCTGCGGCACCGCTTCTGGGACGAACTCGCCGCCGTCGACCCGTCGAACGCCGACCTCTGGCAACTCCTCGCCGCCCGCCAGCGCGCCGACGTAAGCCTCGCCGAGGCCACCGCCCCCTTCCCTGGCCTCAACCAGGGAAGACTCACCAAACTCACCGAGCTCTGGCCGACCGTCCAGGCCGCCTTCTTTGAACGTCTCGCGCGCGGGGAGGCCATCGACCACTCGCTGCTGCGGGCCTGGTTCACGCAACGGATCAGCAAGCCGTCCAGCAAGGAGGCCGCCACTGTCTCCTCGTCGGTGCGACGAGTGCTGGAAGACCTCGCGCGAGATCTCAGCGATCCCGAGAAGCGCGGCAGTGCCGTCCTGATCAAGGAGGTCCGCCGTCGGCTCTCACCCATCCCGCGAGCCCGTCACGCAGCGCTGGTAGGGGACGCCGAGTTCATCGACTTCTTCGAGAGGAGCGCATCGCACCAGGCCCACCTCGCCCCGCCCGGAGCCCGCCGCCTACCCGGCTCGCTGCTCACGAACGCCGACCAGTGGGAGAAGGGCGACTTGGTACCAGGTCTGGTCGAACATTGCGGCATGACGGCGTGGCCCGTCCTCGGGACCGGGGACGTCCTCGTCCTAATGTGCGTCGGAAAAGTCACCAGGGACGACCCGAATGACAAGGAGGGTCACGCGGCCGTTCGGCAAGTGATCGACTGGGCGTCACGGCGCCGCAGTGCCCTTGCCCGCCCCGGGCGGATCAGGCTCCGCTTCCTCGCAAGTGACGAGACGATGGAACGAGGGCGATCGTGGGTCACCCTGGCCCGGTCGACGGCCCCCGCCGGCAGCCTCGACGCTGCCGTCCTCGGCCCCTTCTCCACCGAGCCAGGCGACGCCGGCGACATCCACACCGCCATCCTGACCGAACTCGCCACAGCCAAGCCGACTGGCCTGCACGGCTCTACGAGCCTCCGTGACGTGGACGAAGTTCTCCTCGTCATCAACTCTGGAAAGCCCGTCACGGTGAATGGCATGGTCGCCGCAGGCGTCCAATGGTCGCTGAACGCCACCTGTCCGCTACGCGTCGCCGAACTCGGTCGCGACCGGGCGCTGCGGACCGTGATCAACGAAGCCGGTCTGACGCTGTGCCGCCTCGGCATGGACGCCAGGCTGGCCCGGCTCGCATCATCGGCCGTCCGCCGCCTGGACACCCGCACCGCCTGGCAACTGCTGGCCAACGGCTCACCGGCTCTGAGCGCCGCCCGTGATGCCGCCGCGGGACTCCACCATGACGTGTACGGACATGCGAAGCCGACCATGAGTTCCGATGTCCGCTACCAGACGGCCTGCCGACGGCTCGAACTGATCGCGCACGTCTTGGCTGATGAACCCTGGCCCGCTTGCTACACAGCCGTTGAAGTGCTCCGCCCCGGTCTCTTCGACTGGGACGCGTGGAAAGTACTCAGGCAACGTTTCACGTCGCTCCAAAGACTGAACGCCAGCCGCAATGAGACCCCGTACGCCCACCTGCTCGACAGGCTCCGCGAGGGGCACGCCACACATGATAACGAAATGAGGAAGCCGCAACCTTCGAAAAGACCACCTGATCCAAAGGTGGTCCGCAGAGAGCTACGTGCCTCCATCGATGCCTTCCAGCAACTCCGTTCTGCACGCACTCACAAGAGCGAGCCGGACCTGGAACTCGTCACACGCTTTACGCACCTCTGCAAGCAACTCGAAGAGCTGGGAGAAGCTGCTCAATGAACTAGCATCCCCGCCCTCGTCGGCCACCACCGCAACATGCCGAAGCGAAAGGCCTCGGGCTTGTCGACGGCAGGCATCCGGCACCTCCATTGGCCGCCGACCGGTAAACGGAAGGCGCTTGACGTGACTTGGCGAAGCCTCCGATACTGATAGGCGTTCGACGGCTACGGCCGAAGAGCATTTGAGGCCCCGTGCCTCCTGAGGAAGACCGCGTCTACGGGTTCACACCCCGTGAGACAGACGGTCTGTTCGAGCTGCCTCAGGAGGCTTCGTGCGGCCCATCTCTCATCTGGCCGACCGTGACGACGCAATCGCGTTCGCGGCATTCCACACCTTCGTGTCCCCGGCATTGCGTGTCGCCGCACGCGGGCCATTGCAGCGAGCCAGGCACGCCGGCAGGGGTTGCGGTGCACCGACCGGTCCAGGGTGGTGTGCCGATTGCGAGGAGGCGGTCGACGACCTGCTTCTGGCGAGCTTCACCAAGCTGCGGTCCGCGCTGAGTGGAGAGGTCCCGGAGACTCGTTCGGGACAGCCTGTTCGCGAGATGGTCGTGGTCTGCGAGCACCTGCTGTCGGCCGACGCACGGGACGAGGACGCCGCCGCCTGCGCAGTGATGCTCCGACGTACGAAGTCCAACGGCGAGCCTGCCTGGTTGCGGGCTGCCCGCGCCCAACTCGTCCACTACCCACTGCGGCATCTAGAGGAGCGGACAAGACGCGCGGACGCCGTCCAGCGAGGGGCGTCGGCGCGTCCGGATAGAGATCTGCGCCAGGCGGCTTGGGCGGCCCCGCTGCGGGACGACCCTGCTGGCCTGGAGATGCTCATTCTGCTGGCGTTCCGGATACGGCGCAGGATCTCTGATCCGTTTCATGTACCAGACGATCTAAGAGAGCGTCACGGGCTGTCGAAGGCGGAGGCGTCGCAGCGCATGGGCGCAGCACTGGCGGAACTGCGTACGGTCAATCCCGGGTTCTTCGCCGCCAACATTGGTGAGCCGGTGACCGGCTACAGCGTCGGGCCGTCGACGGATCCCCAGGACAGCCTCGCTAGCCTCGATTTTTCGTAGGTCGGTTGGGTCGCGGAGCGACCCAACCGGCTCTTGGCTTTCGGCGGCGGGTCAGCCGTTGGGCCCGACTGTCGCG
>NZ_JBEYTW010000151.1:0-13683 GCF_040643275.1 Spirillospora sp. NPDC047418 | reverse complement strand
CGAGATCCGGCAACGCCACCCCGTCTTCGGCGTCGGCTCCTACGTCGAACTCTCCGCCTCCAACCCCTCCGTCCTCGCCTTCACCCGCGAGATCAACGGCGGGGACGCCAACCAGTGGGGCGGCATGGACACCGTCCTCTGCGTGAACAACCTGTCCCGTTTCCCGCAGCCGGTCGAACTGGACCTCCGGCGCTTCCGCGGCTCCGCGCCGATCGAGTGCATGGGCGGCGTCCAGTTCCCGGCCATCGGCGAACTCCCGTACCTGCTGACGCTCCCCGGCCACGGCTTCTACTGGTTCCTGCTTCCGCCACCGCCCGGCGACGACCCGGGCGAAGGAGTGATGTAGCCGTGCCGCCGCCCGCGCCTTCCCTCGTCCGGCTCCTGTCCGACTGGCTGCCCCGGCAGCGGTGGTTCGGCGGCAAGGACGCCCCCATCGACGAGCTCTCCCTCGGCACCGCCACCGAGCTGCGCACCGGCGACCCCGCCCTGCACCACCTCGTCCTCGACGTCCGCCAGAACGGCGCCACCGACCACTACCAGGTGCTCCTCGGCATCCGCCGCGAGCTGCCCGAGCGGCTGCTGCCCGTCGGGATCGGGCGGGCGGACGGCGAGCCGGGGCTCACCGGGCACGTCTACGACGCCGTCCACGACCCGGACCTGACCGGGATCCTGCTCGACTTCATGGCGAGCGAGACCGCGGTGGGGCCGCTGCGGTTCCGCCGCGCCCCCGGGACCGGGATCCGCACGGGCCTGGAGGGCCTGCCGACCTCCGCCGAGCAGAGCAACACCTCGCTGATCTTCGACGACGCCTACATCTGCAAGCTGTTCCGGCGCCTGTCGCCCGGGGTCAACCCCGACCTGGAGGTCAACCTCGCGCTGTCCCGCCAGGGCTGCGAGCACATCCCGGCCGTGCACGGCTGGATCGAGCTGGACCCCGGCACCGGGGACTCCGGCGAGCCGGTCACGCTGGCGATGCTCTCGGAGTTCCTGCGCACCGGAACGGACGGCTGGCAGCTCGCGCTCACCAGCGTCCGCGACTGGTTCGCGCAGCCCTCGCCGCCGGGACCGGCCGCCGAGTTCACCACGGGCGACGCGGGCAACGCCGGCGGCGACTTCGCCGCCGAGGCCGAGCGGCTCGGCGCCGCCACCGCGCAGGTCCACCGCGACCTCGCCGCCGCGTTCGGCGTGACGCGGACGCCTCCCGAGGTGCTGCGCGACATCGTCTTCGGGATGAACGAGCAGCTCGACGAGGTCACCGCCGCCGTCCCCGAGCTGCGCCCGCACGCGCCCGCGATCCGCGCGGTGTTCGACCGGGTCGCCGCCGACGCGGCGCCGCTGCCGTTCCAGCGGATCCACGGCGACTACCACCTCGGCCAGGTCATGCGCACCGACGCCGGCTGGTTCCTGCTCGACTTCGAGGGCGAACCGGCCCGCGACCCCGCGGCCCGCCGGGCCCTCGGGCACCCGCTGCGGGACGTCGCCGGGATGCTGCGCTCCTTCGAGTACGCGGCGCGGTTCCTGCTCGCGCGGGACGGCGGCCTGCCCGCCGACACCGCCGGCACGCTGGAGCAGCGCGCGCGGGCGTGGGCGGAGCGCAACCGCGCGGCGTTCTGCGACGGCTACGCGGCCGCCGGCGGCCCGGACCCGGCCGCGCACGCGGCGCTCGTCCGGGCGTTCGAGTTCGACAAGGCGGTCTACGAGGTCCGCTACGAGGCGCGCAACCGCCCCGCCTGGCTACCCGTCCCGCTGCGCTCACTGACCCACCTGACCGGCTGACCCGCACCCCGCCCGATCACAGGCCGCCCGGTCACAGGCCGCCCGGTCACACGGCGCCCGGTAACACGGCGCCCGGTAACACGGCGGCTGGTCACACGGCGCCCCGTCACACGGCGGCTGGTCAGAGGTCTATCGAGTAGTCGAGGACGACGCGGTCGGCGGGCAGCACGATCTCCCGGCAGACCTCCAGCACGCCGTGCCGCGCCAGCATCCGGCGGGTGATGGCGAGGACCGGCACGCCGCCGGTCATCCGGAGCGTCTCGGCCTCCTCGGGCGTCGGCATCCGGGACCGGACGGCCTCCTCCACCCGGACCGGCGGATGCCCGAGGTAGGCGAGCTGCGCGAGCGTCCCGCCGGGCCACGGCTCGCGCTCGGGGTCGGAGACGGGCGTCTCGCCGACGAGGTCCCACGGCAGGTAGTTGACGGAGATCTGCTGCGGTTCGCCGCGCGCGTGGAAGACGAACCGGCGGCGCAGCAGCTCGGTGCCGGCCGGCAGCTCGAACAGCGCGCCCAGCTCGTCGTCCGCGCGCACCCGGGTGAACTCCTTGTCGAGCCGGTACTGCGCCCAGGTGATCTTCTGGTCGCGGGTGAAGGTCGTCTCGGGCACCGCCAGCGGCCGGGTCACCGCGCGGTACCGGTCCATCGCGACGCGGCGCGCCGGCGGGACGACCTTGACGAGGGTGCCGCCGCCGCGGCGCGTCTCCACGAGCCCCTCCCCGCGCAGCAGCGCGACCGCCTGCCGAACGACGATCTCCGAGACGGCGTGGGTCTCGCACAGCTCCGCGATCGTCGGCAGCCGGGACCCCCGCGGCAGGCTGCCGTCCCGGATGCCCTCCCGCAGCGTGTCGGCGATCCGCAGGTAGGCGGGGCGGTCCGGCACCGGCGTCACCTCCCAACTCGGTTACGCCGCGTTCGAACCTCGTTCGACCCGGCGTTCGATCCTGGCTCGTCCCTCCCTGCCATCCATACCTTCCACGCGCTATCCGCGAGGGCACGGTCCGCTTACGGACAGCTTGACACCTCTTAGACCAAGTAAGACTTTTGTATACAGAAGAACGGCCGCGGGGAAGGGACGACCTTGATGGGCGACTTCGAGGACTTGAAGGCGGCCATCGAGGGAGAGTTTCCGGGCTGGCAGGTGTGGCGCAGCGACGCGGGCCGCTGGTACGCGACCCGCAGCGGCGACCTCAGCGACGCCGAACTCCAGGCGGGATGTGCGATGACGGTGGCGGCGGACGACCCCGCGGGGCTCCGGGCGCTGCTCGCCGAACAGGCGCGCGGGGGGCGTGGGGAGCGGTGAACGGACGCCATGGGGAACGGCGCGGCCCGGTCCGCAAGCGGGGGCGGACCGGGCCGGGGCGCTCCGGTACGGCAGGTACCTGTGTCGCTCAGGTGACACAGGAATGGATCCCTGGGCGGTGGGGTCGATGTCACCCCTGGGGCGAGGCGGCCGTTCCCAGGAGGGACGGCCACCGGTAGACGTGGCCGCACGGGCGGCGCATTCGTGCGACCCCACGACGACCAGTCGACCCGCCCGTGCGACCGCAACCCACCGTCCTCCAGCCCCCACCCACCGCCCGCTCACCACCGCATCGACGGTGATGGCGATCTTGAACGTCAAGCTCGGGGAAACAGGTCGGCCCGGCATGTGAGACCGCCCCGTCTCAGGGCACCTCTACTGAGGTAAAAGCTCAGTGACGGGAGGCCATGAGGCCATGGCACGGGTGACGCGCGCGGAGATCGACCGGCTCGTCGGCGGCGACCACCACGATCCGCACGGCGTCCTCGGGGCGCATCCGGGCAAGGACGGCGTGACGGTGCGGGCCCTGCGGCCCCTGGCGGAGAAGGTCGAGGTCGTCCTGCCGAACGGGGACAGGCACGCGCTCCGGCACTTCCACCAGGGCCTGTTCCGGAGCACGCTGCCGGCGGACGCCTCGTTCGCCGGCACCGACGAGCGGACGGCGCCGCTCGCCGTCCCCGACTACCGGCTCGCGGTCACCTACGGCGACGGCATCGAGTCGATCCAGGACGACCCCTACCGGCATCTGCCGACGCTCGGCGAACTCGACCTGCACCTGATCGGCGAGGGCCGGCACGAGGAGCTGTGGCGGGCGCTCGGCGCGCGGCCCCGCTCCTACGCGTCCGCGTTCGGCACCGTCCACGGGACCGGGTTCGCCGTGTGGGCGCCGACGGCGCGCGGCGCGCGGGTGGTCGGCGACTTCAACCACTGGGACGGGCGCGCCCACCCGATGCGGTCGCTCGGGTCCACCGGCATCTGGGAGCTGTTCGTCCCGGGCGTCGGCGACGGCATGTGCTACAAGTACGAGATCCTCGGCGCGGACGGCGTGTGGCGTTCCAAGGCCGACCCCATGGCGCAGTGGACGGAGCGTCCCCCCGCGACGGCGTCGCGCGTGTTCACCTCGTCCTACGAGTGGGCCGACGGCGAATGGATGGACGGCCGCAAGGACCACGACTGGCTGCACGAGCCCATGAGCGTGTACGAGGTCCATCTCGGTTCATGGCGCCCCGGGCTCGGCTACAGGGAACTGGCGGAGGAGCTCACCGAGTACGTGCGCGACATGGGGTTCACGCACATCGAGCTGCTGCCGGTGGCCGAGCACCCCTACGGCCCGTCGTGGGGCTACCAGGTGACGTCCTACTACGCGCCGACGTCACGGTTCGGCGGCCCGGACGACTTCCGCTACCTCGTCGACCGTCTCCACCAGGCCGGTATCGGCGTCATCATGGACTGGGTGCCGGCCCACTTCCCCAAGGACGAGTGGGCGCTGGCACGGTTCGACGGCACCGCCCTGTACGAGCACGACGATCCGGCGCGCGGCGAGCACCCCGACTGGGGGACGCTGGTGTTCAACTTCGGGCGCGCCGAAGTCCGCAACTTCCTCGTGGCGAACGCGTCGTTCTGGCTGGAGGAGTTCCACATCGACGGCCTGCGCGTGGACGCCGTGGCCTCGATGCTGTACCTCGACTACTCGCGCAACGAGGGCGAGTGGTCGCCGAACATCTACGGCGGCCGGGAGAACCTGGAGGCCATCTCCTTCCTGCAGGAGATGAACGCGACGGTCTACAAGCGCAACCCCGGCATCATGACGATCGCGGAGGAGTCGACCGCGTGGCCGGGCGTGTCGCGTCCGACCCATCTCGGCGGGCTCGGGTTCGGGTTCAAGTGGAACATGGGCTGGATGCACGACACGCTCGAATACCTGCGCCACGAGCCCGTGTTCCGGCACTACCACCACAACGAGATCACGTTCTCGCTGGTGTACGCGTTCTCGGAGAACTACGTCCTGCCGCTGTCGCACGACGAGGTCGTCCACGGCAAGGGGTCGCTGCTGAGCAAGATGCCGGGCGACGCGTGGCAGCAGTTCGCGGGGCTGCGGGCCCTGCTCGCCTACATGTGGTCGCATCCCGGCAAGCAGCTGCTGTTCATGGGCCAGGAGTTCGGGCAGGGCGCCGAATGGGCGGAGGAGCGCCCGCTCGACTGGTGGCTGCTGGAGAACGCCGCCGAGGGCGCCAACCATCTCGGGCTGCAGAAGCTCGTCCGCGACCTGAACCGCACCTACCAGGCCGAATCGGCGTTGTGGACGCGCGACAGCGACCACGAGGGGTTCCGCTGGATCGACGGCAACGACGCGGGCGGCAACACCCTCTCCTACCTGCGCTACGGGACGTCCCGGGGCGGCGAGGAGCCGCCGGTCATGGCGTGCGTCGTCAACTTCGCCGGGAACCCGCACGAGGACTACCGGCTGGGCCTGCCCCGCGCGGGACGCTGGCGCGAGGCCGTCAACACCGACGCCTACGAGTACGGCGGCAGCGGCGTCGGCAACATGGGCCGCGTCGAGGCGACCGGCGACCCGTGCCACGGGCTGCCCGCGTCGGCGGTGCTGCGCGTCCCGCCGCTGGGCGCGGTCTGGCTCGTCCCCGAATAGGGCCGGTGCCTGGCTAGGGTGGGCGCATGCAGCACCTGCACATCGTCCCCGGCCAGTTCACGGTCGAGCACCTGCCGCACGCCACGTTCCCCGAGGACGACGAGTGGATCGCGCTGGTGCGCGCCCCGGAGGGCCTCACCGCCGTCCGGGAGGCGTCGCCGTACACCGAGGCGGAGCGCTGGGTCGGCTTCTACGGCGACGCGGGCCACGGCCTGGACGTGCCCGGGATGCTGGCCGCGATCGTGGGGCCGCTCGCGGACGCCGGGGTACCGGTCTTCGTCGCGTCGACGTACCACGCCGACCTCGTCCTCGTCCCGGAGCACCGGTTGAAGGACGCGACGGCGGCGCTGCGCGACGCGGGCCACCGGGTGGACGTCTAGCGGGGTCCGGCTAGAGGCGTTCGAGCAGCCAGCGCGGGCCGGTCACGGCCGCGCCGGCCTCCTCGCAGCGGGCGCGCAGCTCCCGGTCGGCCGTGACGACCAGGTGCGCGGTGTCGGGCCCGGCCTGCCGGACGAGGTCGACGATCCGGTCGTCGCCGCTGCCGGGCGCCGCCACGACCCGCACCCCGTCGGACGGCTCGTCCGCGACACGGCGCGCCGCGCCCTCCACGACCATGACGACCTCGGGGAAGCACCGGTCGAACGGGACGACGCCGGCGGGCAGGCTCCGCACACCGCCGTCCAGCGCCTTCAGGTCGTCGCGGAGCCGGGCGTTGGCTCCCGCGCGGTCCTTCCACCAGCCGTCGGCGCGGGCGCCGACGACGTTCGCCGCGTCCACGACGAGGACGAGCTGCTTCATCGCGTCCTGCAGGCGGGGCCAGGACCGGGCGAACGGCTCGAACAGCTTGCGGTCCGTGACCTCTTCCAGCCGCACCCATTCGGCCCTGCGCGTCTCCCGCGACGCGGCGCCCACGTGGACGCGCTCGGACAGCGACCCCATGACCGACGTGTACATCCAGCCGCCGTGGTCCTCGACGCGGGTGCCGTGCACGTTCACCACTCCGGTGTCGAGCGTGCACTCCTCGGAGGTCTCGCGAAGCGCGCCCGAGACGGCGTCCTCGTGGCTGTGCAGCGCACCGCCGAACATGCCCCACGTCCCGCCGCCGATGCCCCACCACGCGCGCTGCTGGAGCAGGATCCACACCTGGCCGCCGGGGTCGCGGTGGTAGGCCAGCAGGCCCGCGGCACCGAACCGCCCCCAGTGCGTGTGGCCCTGCCCGCAGCCGGCCCAGCCGTCGCCGTCACCCATGCCTCCGACCCTAGCGCCGGACACCCGTGACGAACGGCATAGTGCCCGCCGCCCGCGCACCGAATACGATTCGAAGATCACCGCGACCAGGGAGAGTGAGTTGAGCGTCGACGCGACCGCGGAGGCCATGCGGGAGGCCGCCGACCTGTGGAACACGCTGTCCGGCGCCGGCTTCATCCAGGCGATGGTGGACCGGAGGGTTCCGGAGTTCTCCGACATCAGCGACTACATCGGGCAGGCCGTCACGTCCGCGGAGCCCGGCCGGGTGGACATCGCGTGGACGCCCGGGGACAGGCTCTGCAACCCCGGCGGCACCGTCCACGGCGGCTACATCGCGATGATCCTCGACAACGCCGTCTGCATGGCTGCGAGCAGCACGTGCGAGCACTTCATGCCGATGCTCACGCTGAACCTGAACGTCGACTACCTGCGCGGCGTCCAGTCCGGCCAGACCTACACGGTGACCGGGAGGTGCCTGCACCCCGGCGGCACCCGGATGGTCTCCAACGCGCTGATCACCGACGCGGCCGGCCGTCCCGTCGCGCAGGCGTCCGGGAGCGTCATCCCGAACAAGGCGTTCGCCCGCTGATCGGCGCCCTCCTCCTTTCGTCGGAGAATGGCTGGACTCAGGGCGCAAGAAGGCCCCGGAGCGGAACACATAGGCTGGTGCCATGGTGGATCCCGGCACAGTCGTCAACGTGATCAAACAGGCCCGCGACCGGCGGACGGCCCCGCTGATCCTCGAACTCGACCTCACCGAGGGCCTCGTGGAGACGCCGCCGTCCGACCCGATCTCGGCGATCCTGTCCATGCGCCGGACGAACCTGCGGGACGTCCTGGACGGGCTGCGCCGCGCCCGCTCCGACAGCCGGGTGCGCGCCCTCGTCGTGAAGGTGTCCGGGGGCATCGGGCTGGCGCTCGTGCAGGAGCTGCGCGAGGCCGTCCAGGCGCTGCGGGACGCCGGCAAGCTCACCGTCGCGTGGGCGGAGACCTTCGGCGAGGGCGGCCGCGGCACCGTGCCGTACTACCTGGCCACCGCCTTCGACAAGGTCTACTTGCAGCCCACCGGCGAGGTCGGGCTGACCGGCGTCGCGCTCGAGGAGCCGTTCTTCGCGGGCGCCCTGGAGAAGGCGGGCATCCAGCCGCGGTTCGCCAAGCGGCATGAGTACAAGACCATGGCGAACACGTTCATGGAGAAGACCTACACACCCGAGCACGAGGAGTCGTCCAGGCGCCTGGTCACCTCGCTCGGCGAGCAGATCAACGCCGGGATCGCCGCCGCCCGCGGCCTGACCGCGGAGAGGGTCCGCGAGCTCGTCGACCGCGGCCCGTTCCTCGCCGGCGAGGCCCTGGAGGAGAACCTCGTCGACCGCCTCGCCTACCGCGACGAGGTCTACGCCGACGTGCGCGAGCAGGTCGGCGACGAGGCGCAGCTGCGCTTCGTCGCCCGCTACAACCGCGCGCACGGCCTCGCCGGCCGGCTGCCGCAGCCCGGCAGGCAGGACGTGATCGCGCTGATCAACGGGCACGGCCCGATCCGGCTCGGCCGCAGCGGCCGCGGCGGCCCGCTGCCGAACTCCGGTCCGGCGATGGGCTCGGACACGATCGGCGCCGCGTTCCGCGCCGCCGTGAAGGACGACCGCGTCAAGGCCATCGTGTTCCGGGTCGACAGCCCCGGCGGCTCCGCCGTCGCCTCCGACGCGATCTGGCGCGAGGTCGTCCTCGCCCGCCGCGCCGGCAAGCCGGTGGTCGTCTCCATGGGCAACGTCGCCGCGTCCGGCGGCTACTACGTGTCGATGGCCGCGGACACGATCATCGCGCAGCCCGGCACGCTCACCGGCTCGATCGGCGTCGTCGTCGGCAAGGCCGTGGTGAGCGGCCTGCTCGACCGCGTCGGCATCGGCCTCGGCGCCGTCGCCGACGGCGACCACGCCCGCATGCTCAGCGCCACCAAGGACTTCAGCGACTCCGAGTGGGAGCGCGTCAACGCCTCCCTCGACCGGATCTACGACGACTTCACCGCGAAGGTCGCCGAGGGCCGGGAGCTGCCCCGCGAACGCGTCCACGAACTGGCCAGGGGCCGCGTCTGGACGGGCGCCGACGCCAAGGCCAACGGCCTCGTGGACGAGCTGGGCGGCATCGACGCCGCGCTGGACCTGGCCCGCAAGAAGGCGGGCCTGGCGTCCGACGCGCCGATCCGCGTGTACCCGCACACCTCGCCGCTGGAGCGGCTGCGCCCGCCGGAGTCCAGCGAGGACCGCACCGCCGCGTCCGCCCGCTTCGACGGCTGGGGCTCCCTCGGCGGCCTCGCCGCCCGCCTCGGCCTGCCCTCCGCGGGCCCGCTGACCCTGCCCGGCACCTGGGAGATCCGCTGAACACCGACTTCGTCGAGGCCGTCGCGGGCTTCGCCACGGGCGTGGTCGTGCTGACCGTCCGGGACGGCCGCGACGACCTCGGCACCACGGTGACCTCGTTCATGTCGGTCTCGCTGGACCCGCCCATGGTGCTGGCGAGCGTGGCGGCGTCGTCCTACCTCTCCGAGGTCCTGAACCGGCGGCCGCGCTGGGCCGCGACGATCCTCGCCTCGTCCCAGCGCGCCCTGGCGGGCCGCTTCGCCGCCGAGGGCCGCCCGAGCGCCCGCATCCTGCTGGCCGCCGAACCCCACCACCGCGGCGCGCATTCCGACGCCCTGATCCCCGAGACCGGCGTCTGCGCCCTGGAATGCGAGACCCGCCAGACCATCGAGGCCGGCGACCACACCCTCTTCGTCGCCGAAGCCCTCACCACGGACTACATCCTCCGCGACCGCACCCCCCTGATCAGGGTCAACCGCCGCTACCTCGCCCCGGCCTGACCTGCCACGCGACCGGCTTCACCGCACCCGGTGGCCGACCTTCCAGGTGGTGTGGGTCTGGGGGACGCCGGGGCGGTAGGCGAGGTGGATGTGGGACGGGGCGTCCAGGACGTGGACGTCCGCGCGGGCGCCCACGGCCAGGTGGCCCACGTCGGTGCGGCGGAGGGCTCGGGCGCCGCCGGCAGTGGCGGACCAGACGGCCTCGGCCGGCGTCATGCGCATGTCGCGGACGGCCACGGCGACGCAGAACGCCATGCTGGAGCTGTAGCAGGAGCCCGGGTTGCAGTCGGTGGCGAGCGCGACGGTGGCTCCGGCGTCCAGGAGGCGGCGGGCGTCGGGGTAGGGCTGGCGCGTGGAGAACTCGACGCCGGGCAGCAGGGTCGCGACCGTCTGGGACGCGGCCAGGGCGTCGATGTCGGCGTCGCTCAGGAAGGTGCAGTGGTCGGCCGAGGCGGCGTCCAGTTCGACGGCGAGTCGCACGGCCGGGCCTTGGGTGAGCTGGTTCGCGTGGAGGCGTGGGCTCAGGCCCGCCTTGACGCCCGCCTGGAGGATCTCGCGGGCCTGGTCGACGTCGAACGCGCCCTCCTCGCAGAAGACGTCGACCCAGCGGGCGTGCGGGGCGCAGGCCGCGAGCATGTCGGTCGCGGCCAGGTGCGCGTAGGCGGACGCGTCGTCCTTGTACTCGGCGGGGACGACGTGGGCGCCCAGGTACGTCACCTCGTCGGCGAGTTCGGCGGCGATGCGCACGGCGCGTTCCTCCTGCTCGACCGTGAGGCCGTAGCCGGATTTGCATTCGACCGTGGTGGTGCCCTGGCGGGCCATCTCGTCGATGAGGCGGCGCAAGTTCGCGCGCAGGTCGTCGTCGGACGCGGCGCGGGTGCGTTCGACGGTGGTCCTGATGCCGCCCGCGGCGTAGGGCCGGCCGCTCATGCGGGCCGCGAACTCCTCGGCGCGCTCGCCGGCGAAGACCAGGTGGGCGTGGGAGTCCACGAAGCCGGGGAGGACGGCCCGTCCGGCGGCGTCGAACGACTCGTCGGCGGCGGGGGCGGCCGAGGCGGGGCCCGTCCAGGCGATCGTGCCGCCGTCCATCACCAGGGCGGCGTCGCGGACGATGCCGAGGCCGCCGCCGGTGGCGGGGTCGTTGGTGACGAGCTCCCCGATGTTCGTGATGACCGTGCTCAAGCAGGCTCCTCCTGGGTGGCGGCGGCGACCGCCTCGGCGAGTGCGGCGGGGACGTCGTCGATGAGCAGGTGGCGGCCGTCGTGGACGACCGGGCGGCCGGAGACGACGACATGCCGGACGTCGGCGGCGGTCGCGGCGAAGACCGCGGCCTCGGCGGCGTAGCCGGGCGCGGCGCCGGCGGTGCGGACGGAGTCGAGGTCGACGGTGACCAGGTCCGCGTACGCACCGGGTTCCAGGCGTCCCGCCTCGGGCCAGCCGAGCCCGTAGTGGCCGTTGGAGGTGGCGGCGGCGAGCAGCTCACCGGCCGTCCAGTGGCCGCGGACCCGGGTGCGGAGGCGTTCGTCCAGCTCGACGGCGCGGGCCTCCTCGAACAGGTCGATGACGGCGTGCTGGTCGGAGCCGAGGCAGATCGGGACGCCCGCGTCCGCGAGGGCGCGGGCGGGGCCGATGCCGTCGGCGAGGTCGCGTTCGGTGGTCGGGCACATGCACACGCCGGTCATGGTCGTCCCGAGGAGGCCGACGTCCTCGCCCGTGAGGTGCGTCGCGTGGACGGCGGTGGTGAGCGCGCCGAGCGCCCCCGCCTCGGCGAGCAACCGGGCGGGGGTCATGCCGTAGGCGTCCTGGCACGCCTCGTTCTCGGCGGGCTGCTCGGACAGGTGGACATGCAGCGGCGCCCGGTGCTCCTTCGCCCAGGACGCGACGGCGCGGAGCTGCTCGCGGGGCACCGCGCGGACGGAGTGGATCGCGGCGCCGACCCGGGCGTGCAGCCGGCCCGCCTTGTCCGTCTGCTCGTAGAGGGTGTCGACGCGGCGCGCCCAGTTGCCGGCGGTGCCGTCGCCGAAGCGCAGCTGCGGGCCCGCGAGCGGGCGGCCGATGCCGCCGGTGAGGTAGCAGGTGTCGAGGAGGGTGATCCGGATCCCGGCGTCGGCGGCCGCGGCGATCAGCGCCTCGCCCATCGCGTTCGGGTTGGCATAGGGGGCGCCGCCCGGTTTGTGGTGGAGGTAGTGGAACTCGCCGACGCAGCTGATCCCGGCGAGGGCCATCTCGGCGAAGACGGCGGTGGCGAGGGCGCGGTAGGAGTCGGGGTCGAGCCGGTCCGCGACCTTGTACATCTGCTCGCGCCACGTCCAGAACGTCCCGGAGTGGGCCTGGACACGGGAGCGCAGGGCGCGGTGGAAGGCGTGGGAGTGGGCGTTGGCGAGGCCCGGGAGCGTGAGGCCGGGCAGCCGCTGGGCGTGGGGGGCGGACGGGACGCCGGCCTCGATACGCGTGATCCGCTCGCCGTCGGCCTCGATGAGCACGTCGGCCGCCACGCCGTCACCGAGCCAGGCGAACTGGGCATGCCACTGCATATCCGGTTCCTTACCCGCGCGCCAGGTCGTCCAGTACCGCGGTAAGGGCGTCCACTCCCGCGAGGCAGTCCGCCGGTTCGGCGAACTCGGCGGGCGCGTGCGAGATCCCGGTCGGGTTCCGGACGAACAGCATCGCGGCGGGCAGCCGGGCCGACAGGACGCCCGCGTCGTGGCCCGCCCCCGTCGGCAGGACGGGCACGCCGCCCAGCGCCGCCCCGGCCCGGTCGCGCAGCGCGAGGTTGAAATCGACGATCTCGGTGTAGGACTCCTCGGCGAGGTCGACGCTCACCCGGTGCGGGCGCGCGGCGACGCGGGCGGCCTCGTCGACCTCCTTCACGGTGCGGCGGACGGCGTCGTCGGCCGCGCCGCGGGCGTCCAGCCAGGCGGTGACGGACGAGGCGATCGCGTTCACCCCGCCCGGCACGACGCCGACCTTCCCGACGGTCGCGACGGTGCCGTTCCGCTCGGCGGCCTCGCGGGCGGCGATGACCATCCGGGCGAACGGGAGCATGGGGTCGCGGCGGTCGGCGAGCGCGGTCGTCCCGGCGTGGTTGCCCTCGCCGGTGAAGTCGAACCGCCACCGGCCGTGCGGGACGATCGAGCTTGCGACTCCGACCGGCACGTCCAGGGCCCGTCCCTGCTCGACGTGGAGTTCGATGTAGCAGGCGATGCGTCCGAGGAGGCCGTCGTCGGGGCCGATCGCCTCCGGGTCGAGGCCGGCGTTGTGCATGACCTCGGCGAACGTGCGGCCGTCGCCGTCGGTCAGCGCGCGTGCCCGCGCCGGGTCGATCGCCCCGGCCAGCAGGCGCGACCCGAGGCAGGCCACACCGAACCTCGCGCCCTCCTCCTCGGCGAACACCGCGATCCCGATCGGCCGGCCGGGCCGGGCGTCCCGTTCCCTGAGCCGGTCGATCGCCGCGAACGCCGACACGATGCCGAGCGGCCCGTCGAACGCTCCCCCGCCGGGGACGGAGTCGAGATGGCTGCCGGTCAGGACGGCGTCGCCCCGCGTCCCGTCCTCGGGGAGCCACCAGGCGACCATGTTGCCGTTGGCGTCGTGCTCCACGTCGAGGCCGCGGCGGCGCGCCTCGTCCAGGAACCAGGCGCGGCACTCCAACTCGGGCGGCGTCCACGCGAACCGGTGGTAGCCGCCGGTCGCCGCGTCCCGCCCGACCGGCAGCAGCGCCGCCCACATCTCCTCGAAACTCACGCCATTCCTCCGTTCACTTGCGGCGTGTTGTTGTTTTTTTGGGGCGCCCAACAAAAAAAAAAAACGCACAAAAACAAAGAGGGGGGGGGCAGGTGGGGGGGGGGGGGGGCGCGC
>NZ_JBEYTW010000150.1:0-14700 GCF_040643275.1 Spirillospora sp. NPDC047418 | reverse complement strand
AGATCGACGAACAGGACGGCCACCTCGCGCGTCTCGCCGCCGAGCGTGATGTCGCCGCCGACCCCGGTCCCGGTGAGGCAGTCGGTCAGCACGACCGGGCGCGTCCCGCGCACCTTCCGCGCGTCGCCCTCCATCACCGACAGGTCGGTGCGCACGTACTGCGCGATGTCGATCTTGTTGATGACGAGCAGGTCGGAGTCGGTGGTGCCGGGGCCGCGCTTGCGCGGCATCTTCTCCCCCTCGGCGGTGTCCAGGACGAACACGTACACGTCGGCGAGGGCCGGGCTGAAGGTGAGCGTGAGGTTGTCGCCGCCGCTCTCGAACAGCAGCACGTCGATGTCGGAGAAGCGGTCGAGCATCTCCGACGCCGCCGCGAGGTTCATCGTCGGGTCGTCGCGGACAGCGGTGTGCGGGCACGCCCCGGTCTCGACGCCGACGACGCGCTCGGCGTCGAGCGTGCCGGCGAGGGTGCGGCGGACGTGCTCGGCGTCCTCCTGCGTGTAGATGTCGTTCGTGATCACGCCGGGCCGGTGGCCCCGCTCCACCAGCATGGGGACCAGCGCCTCGATGAGGGCGGTCTTCCCCGACCCCACCGGCCCGCCGATGCCGATCTTGTACACCTGCTCCAGGTCCATGCGTTTCCTCCAGGTCGATAGGTACGGGTCGGTAGGTCAGGCCGGTAGGTCGGGTCGGTAGGCCGGGCCGATGGGTCGGGATCGACAGGTCAGGTGATGAACAGGCGGGCCTCGGCGTGCTCGTGGACGGCCGCGACCGCGTCGGCTGCGGGCGTCGAGGCGTGCAGGTCCCGCGGGTCGCGGACGGCCAGCGCCGCACCGGCCGCCCGGACCAGGTCCGGCCGGATCCCGTGCAGCAGCGCCTGCGCCCGCCGGAAGTCGATCCGCCCGAGCCGGACGGCGGACGCGGCGCAGCTCGCTGCGAACGCGTACAGGTCGCTCGCCACCGCGTCCCGGACGGGCACCCCGAGGCCCGCGTGCACGGCGCCCACGACGACCGCGTGGGTGCCGGGCGTCGTGCCGTCCGCGACGAGGCCGGCGAGCCGGGCCGCCGGGGCCGAGCCGAACGCGGGCGCGGCGTTGTCCAGGACCTGCCGGCCGGTGCGCACCGATGCCGTCCGCTGCTCCCGGTTCAGCTTGAGCGCGTGCAGCCTGCGGTCGGTCTCCACCAGCAGGTCCCAGTCGCCGCCGGTGACGGCCCGGTGCGCGAGGGCCAGCGCCGCCGCGTCGGCGGTCCCGGCCGCCCGCACCAGGTCCGACACCAACGCGCGGAGGTCGTCCGGCGCGGCCAGGCCCAGCTGGACGTGGCCCTCCAGCCCGTGCGACAGGGTGTAGAGCCCGCTGGGGAAACCGGAGTCGGTGAGCTGGAGCTGCGCGAGCAGGACCTCCAGCCCACCGGCTTCCGAAGGTGGTGCGTCCCTCATGCGCCGAAGCCGCTCATGCGATGTAGTGCAGCCGGTTCAGCGGCAGCTCGCGCGCCGGCTCGATCGACACCGGGTCGCCGTCCACCGTGACCCGGTACGTCTCCGGGTCCACCCGGACCTCGGCGATCGTCGAGTTGTACATCATGTGCCGCTTGTCGACGGTGCGGCACTGCCGCACCGGCCGGATGATCCGCTGCAGCCCGAGCTTCTCCGGGACGTCCTCGGAGATCGCCGCGTCCGACATGAACGTCACGCACGTCGCGCCGAGCGCCGTGCCCATCGCCCCGTAGGTCGGCCGGTAGTAGACCGGCTGCGGGGTGGGCAGCGAGGCGTTCGGGTCGCCCATCTGCGCCCAGCTGATCAGGCCGCCCTTGATGACCATGGCGGGCTTGGCGCCGAACGAGCGGACCGGCCACAGCACGATGTCGGCGAGCTTGCCGTCCTCCAGCGAGCCGATCTCGTCGGCCATCCCGCAGGTGCGGGCGGGGTTGATGGTGACCTTGGCGAGGAACCGCAGCACCCGGGTGTTGTCGTTGCGCGAGGAGTCCTCGGCCAGCGGGCCGCGCTTGTCCTTGCAGTGGTGGGCGACCTGGAAGGCGCGGGTGACCGACTCGCCGACCCGGCCCATCGCCTGCGAGTCCGAGCCGATGATGCTGATGATGCCGAGGTCGTGCAGCACCGTCTCCGCCGAGATCGTCTCCGCGCGGACGCGGCTCTCGGCGAACGCCAGGTCCTCGGGGACGTCGTAGCTGAGGTGGTGGCAGACCATCGTCATGTCGAGCAGCTCGTCCGCCGAGTTCACCGTGTAGGGCAGCGTCGGGTTGGTCGAGGCCGGCAGGACGTTCGGCTCCGAGGTGATCTGCAGGATGTCGGGCGCGTGCCCGCCGCCGGCGCCCTCGGAGTGGTAGGTGTGGATCGCGCGGCCGTCGATCGCGCTGATCGTGTCCTCCACGAACCCGGCCTCGTTGAGGGTGTCGGTGTGGATGGAGACCTGCACGTCGTGGTCGTCGGCGACGCGCAGCGCGCAGTCGATGACCGCGGGCGTGGTGCCCCAGTCCTCGTGCACCTTCAGCCCGCACGCGCCGGCCCGCAGCTGCTCGTCGAGCGGGCCGGGCAGGCTGCCGTTGCCCTTGCCGTAGATGGCGATGTTGACCGGGATGCCCTCGTAGGCCTGCAGGATCCGCGAGATGTTCCACGGCCCCGGCGTGCAGGTCGTCCCGCGGCTGCCGTCGGCGGGGCCGGTGCCGCCGCCGAGCAGGGTGGTGATGCCGTTGCTCAGCGCGTGCTGCGCCTGCTGCGGTGCGAGGAAGTGGACGTGGCTGTCGATCGCGCCGGCCGTCGCGATGAGGTTCTCCCCGGAGATGACCTCGGTGCCGGGGCCGACGATCAGCCGCCGGTCCACCCCGTTCTGGGTGTGCGGGTTGCCGGACTTGCCGACGCCCGCGATCCGCCCGTTCTTGATCCCGATGTCGCCCTTGACGACGCCGAGCAGCGGATCGATGATCACCGCGTTGGTGATGACGGTGTCGAGGGTGGTCGTGGCGCTGAGCGAGGCCGGGTCGGCGGACATGCCGTCCCGGGCCGTCTTGCCGCCGCCGTACTGGGTCTCGTCCCCGTAGTGGCCCTCGTTGAAGTCCTTCTCCACCTCGACGACCAGGTTGGTGTCGGCCAGGCGGATCCGGTCCCCCACGGTGGGGCCGTACATGCTCGCGTATTTCTTCCGCGAGATCGTCGTCGCCATCGTCAGCCCCTCTTCGATCGGCCCGCGCCGGCCTTGGCGCGCCGGGCCGGTGCGCGGTGCCCGTTGCCGGATCCGTCGCCGCTCGGCATCTCGCTGTCCAGGTAGCCCCACTCGTGCATCCGGCTGACCGCCGCCTCCCGCGCGGAGTGCGACCGGACGCTCCCGTTGAGGAGGCCGCCGAACCCGACGATGCGCATCCCGCCGCCGTACTGGACGAGCTGGATCTTCTTGGTGTCGCCGGCCTCGAACCGGACGGCCGTGCCCGCCGGGATGTCGAGCCGCATCCCGAACGTCTTCTCCCGGTCGAAGCTCAGCGCCCGGTTCACTTCGAAGAAGTGGTAATGCGAGCCGACCTGCACGGCCCGGTCACCGGTGTTCTGCACGGTCAGCGTCTCCCTGCGCTGGCCTACGTTGAGCTCGATCTCCCCTTCGCCGAACATGTAGACGTCATCCGCCATGAGCGGCCGCCCCCTCCAGGGTCGTCTCGGCGATGCCGAGAAATTCGTGGTGGTGTGAATGTGAATGGCCGTGGTGCTCGGCCGCGCTGAGGCCGTCGTCGGCGTCGTGCTCCCAGCGCCGTTCCGCCGCCGCGGCCCGCTCCCGGACCAGTGCCGCGACGGCCGCCGGCTGGAGCAGCGGCCCGGCGGGCACCGTCCCCGGCACCGGCGGCGGCGGGACGAACGAGGCCGGCACCAGCGCGACCTCGCCGGCCCCGAGGCGGCGGCAGCGCTCCACGCCCTCGGCCGCGTCCGGCTCGCCGCCGGCGAAGGCGACCTCCACCAGGCGGACCGGCAGACCGTCCCAGACGAGCCGCGCGACCCTGCACAGCTCCGCGTCGGCGTCGGGCCCGGCTGCGGGCGCCACCAGCAGCGCCGCCCCCGCGAAGCCCGTGGTCCGCACGAGCCGCAGGACGGCCGCGCGGATCCACCCAACCAGGTGCGTCACGGTGCCGAGCGGCTCGGCGAGCAGCAGGTCGCCGGGCGCCCGGTCGCGCGCCGCCCAGGCCAGGGTCTGCGCGGCGGACGCGGCCAGGTCCGGGTCGCGGCCCAGCGTCACCGGCACGGCCACGGCGCGCGGCCGGTCCGCCAGCGCGGTCCGCAGCCCCCGGCCGGGGCCCAGCGGCCCCCCGCCGGGGCCCTGCCGCTCCCCGCCGGGGCCGAGGGCCTGCGCGGGGACGCTCTCGTGCCCGCCGACCGGCAGGACGGCGCGTCCGGGACGTCCCGTCACGCGCCGACGGGGTCGTGGCAGGAGACGAGCTTGGTGCCGTCGTCGAACGCCGCCTCGACCTGGATCAGGCCGAGCATGCCGCGCACGCCCGGCATCACGTCGTCCGCCCCGACGACCTGCTTGCCCAGCTCCATGCACTCGGAGACGGTCTTGCCGTCCCGCGCCGCCTCGACGATGGTGGAGCTGATCAGCGCCACCGCCTCGCCGTGGTTGAGTTTCAGGCCGCGCTGCCGGCGCTGCTCCGCCATCTGCGCGACGGTGAAGATGAGCACCTTGTCCATCTCTCGTGGTGACAGGTTCATCAATGCCCCTTTCTGCCCGGACGCCGCCGGACGCGGACGGCGGCGCGTTCCTCACGCGGTCCGCCGGATCCTGGAGAAGACCGGGACGGCGGCCAGGAACACCCAGGCGACCAGCACGAACGGCCAGGTCAGGGTGTGGCCGCCGACCACGGTGAACATGTTGGTGAGACCGGCGGTCAGGCCCGCCGCGGTCGCCGCCCCGACCGCCGCGTAGACGACGCCGGCCGGGCTGAGCGCGACGAACGTCCCGGTCAGCGCGATCCCGGTGAGCACCGCGTTGTAGCCGTACAGCCCGGCGCCGAGGTCGGCCGCCTGCGCCCCGAGCCACCAGCCCATCAGCAGCCCGATGAGGCTGGACCCGGCCGCCGCCGCCGCGACCAGCCGGCTGGACACCGCGAGCCCGATCAGGAAGATCAGCCCCACGTACCAGGCGTCCTGGAAGAACACCTGGCCGATCCCGTTGAAGAAGCCGTGCCAGAAGTCGTGCCACGTCATCGTCGTCCCGGGATCGGTCGCCGACGGCGGAGCGGACGGGGCGTGGTTGGCCCACACCCGCTGGTACGACGGCGCGCCCATCGCCATCACCAGCGCCACGACGCAGAACGGCGCGGTGAAGGTGGGCAGGTTGTACGGCGTGAGGACGGCGTTCAGCGCCGCCGTGAGCACGCTGCCCGCGACGGCCCCGCCGATGACCAGCGGGACCGTCGACCAGTCCGTGCCGAGGTAGAGCACCAGCGCGACGCCGATGAGCGTCCCGTTGAACCCTTCGAGGCCCATCAGGACGCGGTTCCGGTCGACCCCCATCAGGTACGCGGTCACCGTGACGGTCACGACGCCGAGCAGCGCGAAGGCGCCGAACTGCCAGCCGCCGACGAACAGCGCGATGATGAAGATCAGCCCGGTCCAGACGCTCGGCTGGAAGTCGACCTGGGCGACCCCGCGCGGGATCGTCAGGAGGGCGTCCTTCGCGCGCTCCGCGGGCCTGCGCTCTTCGCCCCGCGCGTCCGTGGACGGCTCTGACGCCATCAATGCTCCCCCACCGCCGGGAGTCCGCACGAGGACGCGTATGCCCGGCACTCAACGTCTGGATGACAACGAGCACACTTCCCGCGTTCCGCCGACGCGAAAAATCGGAATCAGCAAATCGTTGGCAAAGGGAAGGAATGTCGAGTTTGCCGCACCGCCGTCCTGCGAAACATAAAGGCGAAAGCGTTCCCGCCGCGATCATCGGGGGAAGACGTCACGACGATTGGTTGGCACATGCCGACGGGCCTCAATACGGGAGATTCCGCCTGGCTCATGGTCAGCACCGCGATGGTGCTGCTGATGACGCCCGGGTTGGCCTTCTTCTACGGCGGCATGGTCCGCTCGAAGAACATGCTGACGATGCTCTACATGAGTTTCATCTGCATCAGCCTCGTCACGATCCTGTGGTTCCTCTACGGATACGGGATGACGTTCGGGAAGGACGCGGGCGGTGCCGGGCTGATCGGCTGGGGCGACTGGCGGCTCGGCCACGTCGGCCCGACCGCGCTGCAGGGCCGGATCCCCGAGCAGATCTACGTGTGCTTCCAGCTGACGTTCGCGATCATCACGGTCGCGCTCATCAGCGGCTCGATCGCGGGGCGCGCACGGTTCGGGCCGTGGATCCTGTTCGTCATCGTGTGGGTGACGCTCGTCTACGTCCCTATCGCGCACTGGGTGTTCGCCGACTCCGGCTGGCTGAGCAAGTGGGGCGTGATGGACTTCGCCGGCGGCCTGGTCGTCGAACTGAACTCCGGCATCTCCGGCCTCGCCATGGCGCTGGTGCTCGGGCGCGGGGTCGCGTTCCGGCGCGGGGAGGGGCCCCGTCCGGGCAACATCCCGTTCGTGCTGCTCGGCCTGGGCCTGCTGTGGTTCGGCTGGTTCGGGTTCAACGCCGGCTCGGCGCTGGGCGACGGCGCCCTCGCGACCCGCGCGTTCATCAGCACGATGATCGCGGGCGCCGCCGGGATGCTGGCCTGGCGGACGCTGGAGTGGATCCGGTTCCGGCACCTCACCAAGCTCGGCTCGTCCAGCGGCGCGCTCGCCGGGCTCGTCGCCATCACCCCGTCCTGCGCCTTCGTGAGCGTCGAGGGCGCCTTCGCCGTCGGCGTCATCGCGGCCATCGTGTGCACGTACGCGGTGGAGCTGAAGCTCGTCGCCGGATACGACGACACCCTCGACGTCGTCGGGATCCACGGCGCCGGCGGGATCGTCGGGGTGGTGCTGCTCGGCTTCCTGTCGACCGGCTGGGAGCGGGGCGTGCCGGGGCTGTTCTACGGCGGCTCCGCCGCGGTGCTGGGCAAGCAGGTCGCGGCCGTCCTCGCCGTCGCCGCCTACGCGTTCATCGTCACGTACATCATCGGGAAGGTCATCGACCGCCTGTTCCGGATGCGCACGACCGAGGAGGAGCAGGCCAGGGGGATGGACGCCGCCTTCGTCGACGACTGAGCACCGGCCCGGCGGCCAGGCCGGTGCCGATGATCCAGCCCATGCCGAAGGCGGAGAGCAGCCCGTTGCCGGACATGTAGCCGTCCGAGTGGGGTCCGGCGAGGCCGCAGGCGGTGCCGCCACCCGCGTACAGCCCCGGGACCGGTTCGCCTTCGCCGTCGAGGACGCGGCCGGACGGGTCGATCACCAGCCCGCCCTGGGTGGCGAGCAGGCCGTGGGTGACCCAGGCGAAGTGGAACGGCGCGGTGAGGCGGCGGCGTCCGGGCAGCGGGGTCAGCGCGCGTCCGGTCTCCGCGACCGTGCGTCCGAGGGACGCGGCCAGATCCTCGATCGCGGGACGGTCGTGGACGGCCCCCGCCGCGAGGCATTCGCGCATCATCTCCGACTCGCGGGTGGCGGCCATCGCGGTGGCGTCCCAGATCATCGCGGCGCGCTCACGCGGCTGCTGCTGCAGGATGCCGGCCAGCGACGAGTAGCCCTTCGACTCCTCGTCCACGAAGCGTTCGCCGTCGAGGTTGACCAGGACCGCGCCGTTGAACTGCAGCGCCGGGGACACGCGGGTGCCGTGGTCGACCACGACGAGCCCGGAGCGCAGCCCGGCGCCCATGTTCCGCAGCCGTCCGCCGAACCGCGACGCCCAGGCGAGCGCGTCGCCGGTCGAGGTGGAGACGCCGCCGTAGAAGGGCGTCCCGAGGTGGGGCAGGTGCTGCTCGACCAGCGTCCGGTCGGCGGCGAACCCGTCGGCGGCGAGGACGACGGCACCGGCCCGGACGCGCTGCGACGTCCCGTTCTGGGAGACGACGACGCCGGCCACCTCGCCGTTGCCGGAGACGAGGTCGACCACGGGAGCCTCGTCCACGAAGGCGATGTTGTCGTGGCCTTCCAGGAGGCCGCGCAGGTGGCGCATGAGGCGGCCGCCGCCCAGCCGTCCCGTGTCGGTGTGCAGGCGCGGGGCCGACATGCCCGCGCGGGGCATGTCGGTGCCGATCTCGATCGGGTAGCCGGTGTCGGCGATCCACTCCACGAACTCGGGGGCCGCCGCGCAGAGCGCCTCCACCACCGGACGCCATTCCTCGTCGCCGCTCGCGCGCAGGATGTCGTCGGCGTGCCGCTCCGGCGAGTCGTCGATGCCGGCGGCGGCCTGGAAGCGGGTGCCCCCGGCGGCGAGCGAGCCGGAGGAGATGGCGGCGTTGCATCCCTCGCGGGCCGACTTCTCGAAGACGGCGACGACCAGGTTAGGGTCGCGCGCCGCCCGGAGCGCGGTCATGATGCCGCAGGCCCCGCCGCCGACAACGGCGACGTCGACCTCGGTGTCCCAGGCGGTCACGACAGTGCTCCGGGCGTGCCGTAGAAGGCGCGGGCGGCGTCGATCAGCGGGCGGGGCGGCCGTGCCCCGTAGAAGCCGGTCCGGGCAGGGGCGAGCCCGGTCGCGTGGAACTGGGCCGCGCGCAGTTCCGCGACGCGGACGCAGGTGCCGAGGGAGTCGAGCACCGGCACGTCGTCCACCCTGGACAGGCACTGGTCGGCGAGGAACACGTTGAGCGGCCCCTCGCCTGGGACGATGACGTTCGCGCCCGCCCCGATCGCCGTGCGGGCGGCGCGGGTGAACGCGTCCAGCAGCGGCTTCGGGTCGGCGTACGCGGCCATCACGTCGGTGAACTCGGCCTCGACCTGGACGATCGGGCCGACGAGCTCGTCCAGCCGGTAGTTGCGCATGTTGCGGCGGAGCTGCGGTTCCAGGGCGCCGATGAAGTTGACGATGCCGACGCGGTCGCCGAGCGCGGCGGCCATCAGCACCGACGTCTGTCCGAAAGCGATGACGGGGATGTCGACGACCGTCCTGACCTCCTCGTACGCGGTGTCGGGGATGGTCGCGATGAGGAAGGCGTCGTATCCCTCGTCCTGCGCGCGCAGTGCCGCGTGCACGAACTGCTCCCGGTGCAGACCGGCGAGGTAGGCGTAGCCGATGTGCGTCCCCGGATAGTCGGACGGGTACGTGCCCGGCTTCATCCCGTGGAAGTCGATCTCGGTACCGGGTGCCGCCTGCGATCGCAGGTGGCGGGCCAGCGCGTCCCGGTAGTGCGGGACGTCGTCGAGGACCGTGAAGGACTGGTGCCAGATCCGCATGATCACACCCCCCGGGCGGCCGCGTTGGCGCCGGCGATCCGGCCGAACGTCGCGCCGCGCAGCACCGAGGTGGAGCCGGTGTAGTTGGAGTAGTACAGCCCGGTCAGCTCTCCCGCCGCGTACAGGCCGGTCATCGGGCGGCCGTCGCGGTCGACGACCTCGGCGGCGGACGTGGTCTTCAGCCCGCCGAAGCTGAAGACGTTGGCCGCCATGATCGGGTAGGCGGCGAACGGCCCGTCCGCGATGGGCCTGCTCCAGTTCGACTTCGGCGGGACGAGCCCGGCGGTCGCGAGGCCGTCCGGCCTGGTGTGGTCGAAGCCGTCCGGGGCAGGGCAGGCCGCGTTGTAGGCGTGGACGGTCTCCTCCACACTCGCGGCGGGGAGCCCGAGCAGCCGCGCCAGCTCGCCGATGGTGCCGGCCGTGACCGGCGGGATGTCGGTGCGGACGCCCGCCATCAGGTTCGGCACCGCCAGCCCCCGCTGGTCGAGGATCACCCAGGCGATCCCGTCGGTCTGGGCCTGGATGGAGCGGGTGGTCCGCTCGTACCAGGCGTCCACGGTGCCGCGCGCCTCGTCCACGAACCGGCGGCCCTGCTTGTTGACCAGCACGCCGTAGGGGAAGCAGAAGATCGCGGCCTCGGGCTCGCCGCTGCGCGGGTCGACCGGCTCGGCGTGGAACAGCGCGAAGTTCCCGGCGGTGGCGGCGCCGAGCGCGAGCGCCATCTCCAGTCCCTCGCCCTTGTTGTAGTTGCCGCCCCTGGCGACCGGACGGCAGGTCAGCGCCCCGTCGCCGTGGTAGCGGGCCATCAGCTCGAAGTTGCCCTGGTAGCCGCCGCTGGCGAGGACGACCGTCCCCTCGAACACGGCGGCCCCGGCCGGGGTGTGCGCGATCACGCCGGTGACGCCCCGCCCGGAGATGGCGAGCCGGCGGGCCGTCGTCTCGAAGTGGAACTCGACGCCGAGCCCGCGCGCCGCCTTGCCCATCGTCTCGACGATGGCGAGGCCGCCGCCGACGGGCGCCATCCGGGTGGTCGACCGGGTGAGGAACGGCGTCGGCATGAAGTCGAACCGGACGCCGTGGCCGGACATCCAGCGCAGCGTCGGCGGCGCCGCCTCGGTGAGCGTGGCGACGTAGTCCGGGTCGACGGTGTGGGCGGCGCGGTAGAGCGCGCTCTGCCGCCGGGGCGGGAGCGCCGCGTCGTTGACGATGGACGGGTCGGGGTGCCCCATGAAGTCGTCCACGAGGGCGTCCGCGAAACCGTCGGCGACCTCGTCCAGCGACTTCATGCGCAGGAACGCCTCGGTGTAGCGGGTGTTGCCGCCGGTCTCGGCCTCCGGGGAGCGTTCCAGGACCGCGACGCGGGCGCCGTTCTCGGCCGCCGCGACGGCGGCCGACAGCCCGGCGACGCCGCCGCCGACCACGACGACGTCGTAGCGGTGGGTCTGCTCGGTCATGTCCGGCCTCCCCTCAGAACTCGAACTCGGCGGAGCCGGTCACGGAGCCGAACAGCGGCAGCATGTTCGCCACGGAGAACTCATGGAAGTCGGGACGGAACGAGGCGCACATGTCCTCGACGACGGTCACCTGGAGGCCGGAGTCGGACGCGTGCCGGGCCGCCGACTCCACGACCAGGTTCGTGGCGACGCCGCCGAGGACGACCTCGGTGACCCCCTCGGCCGCGAGGACGTCGCGCAGCGCCGTCCCCACGAACGGGTCGACGCAGCCCTTGTCGACGACCGGTTCGCCCGCGACCGGCGCCAGCGCCTCGACGATCTGCGCCTCGGGAGAGTCGGCGAGCATCGCGCGCTGCTCCTCGTAGGGGTCGAAGCGCGGTAGCCGGTTGGTGCGCAGCCTGTAGGACGGGTCGAACGCCAACCGCACGTGGACGACGAGCGTCCCGGCCGCGCGGGCGGCGGCCAGCACGCGCCCGGCGGTCGCGAGCACGCCGCGCTCGGCGATCTGCGCGGCGAGCGGCGGCATCCGCAGGTGCGGCCCCTCCTCGCAGAGCGCGACCTGGTAGTCGAGCATGAGCAGGGCCTTCGTGGCGGCGGTCATGAGTCTCCTTAAGGGACGGACGGGGTTACCAGGCGGACCAGCCGCCGTCGACGTACACGACCTGGCCGGTCATGTACGCGGCGGCGGGGCTCGCGAGCAGGAGCAGGGGTCCGGCGAAGTCGGTGGCGGGGTCGCCGAGACGGCCGAGCATGGTGCGCTCGCCGAACCACGCCAGCCGGTCGGGGTCGGCGCCGAGCGCGGCCGTCATCTGGGTGGGGTAGAAGACGCCGGGCGCCAGGCAGTTGACGTTGATGCCGTGCAAGCCGAGTTCGGCGGCCAGCGACCGGGTCACGTTGACGACCCCGGCCTTGGACGCGTAGTACGCCGACTCGGGGACGGGCCCGACGCGTTCGGCGTAGACGGTGGTGAGGTTGACGATGCGTCCGCCGCTCCCCTGCCGGGTGAGGGCCCGACCGGCGGCGCGTCCGACGAGCCAGGTCCCGGTGAGGTTGACCCGGACGACCCGCTCGAACTCCTCGACCGAAGTCTCGTCGTAGGGCTTGCGCAGCATGACACCCGCCGCGTTGACGACGACGTCGAGCCGTCCGTGCTCGGCCATGACGGCGTCGATCAGAGCAGTGACGGACGTTTCGTCGGTGACGTCGGCCTCGTAGGTGCTCGCCCCACAGGTCTGCGCGGTGTCGGCGAGGTCGGCGGCGCGCGATGCCAGGTCGGCGACGGCGACCTTCGCCCCGGCTTTCGCCAGCGCGTGCGCCGCGCGCTCGCCGAGGCCGCCGGCCGCGGCGCCGACCACGAGGGCGACCTGCCCCGTCAGATCGAAGGCTTCCGTCACCACTGGAGTTCACTCTCCTCATTGGCGGCGTTCTGGCCGGCGAGCCGCCCGAAGACGCCGGATTTCCCGATGGACGTGCCGGTCATGTAGCCGGCGCCGTGGAAGCCGCCGGTGATCTCGCCGGCCGCGTAGAGGCGTCCGATCGGTTCGCCCCACCAGTCGACGACCCGCATGCGGGTGTCGACGGTGAGTCCGCAGTACGTCGCCAGCACGACCGTCCCGGACGGGTGCGCGTAGAACGGCGGCCGGTCGATCGGCACCGGGGCGCCGACGCCTCCCGACAGGTGCTCGCGGCCGAACGGGTCGGGGCGGCGGTGCTCGATCGCGGCGTTGTACTCGGCGACCGTGCGCCGCAGGGACCCTTCGGGCAGGCCGATCTCGGCCTCCAGCCCGGCGATCGTGCCGGCCGTGAGCAGCATCCCGGCGCGCTCGCGTCCGGCGAACTCGTAGATCGGCAGCTCGTCGTTGGCCTGCGCCATCGTCCGGGCGTCGAAGACCTGCCAGGTGGTGACGCCGGGCTGGACGAGGGCGGCGTCGCCGATCTCCTTGTAGTTCGCCGACTCGTCCACGAACCGGCGGCCTTCGCGGTTGACCGCGATCGCGCCCTTGTAGACGGCGAGGATTCCGGTGCCGTCCTCGTCCGGGTGCTCGACGTGGAAGTGCCCGTAGGTGCCCTTGATGTAGGGGGTGTCGCGCAGCCCGGCGCCGAGCGCCATGGCCATCTTCAGGCCGTCGCCCTGGTTGCCGGCGCCGCCCTGCCGCAGCGCGTGCTCCATCTGCGGCGCGAACGCGGAGAGCAGGTCCGGGTTCATCGAGAACCCGCCGGTGGCGAGGACCACCGCGTCGGCCAGGACCTCCCGGCCGTCCGCGAGCCGGACGCCGGTCACCCGGGCGCCGTCGCGCAGCAGCCGCCCGGCGGGGGTGTTCGGCATGATCCGCGCCCCGCGCTCACCGGCCGCCTTGAGCAGGCGCTCCAGCATGTGCATGGTGTCGGACGGATGGCTGCGCGGCGCCGACTGGCCCGACGCGGCATGAATCTCCCCGTACCGGACGCCGTGCCCCTTCAGCCAGCGGTACGTCTCCAGCTGGTGCTCGCAGTAGAGATCGACGAGCGCGGGATCGTTGCGCCGCTTCCCGACTTCGAGCAGGTCCTTGCGGAGCAGGTCGACGGAGTCGGCGATGCCCTGCTCGGCCTGTTCGTCCGTCCCGGCGAAAGCGGAAAGCCCGGCCGACTTCACGGTGGAGCCGCCGATCTCGCCGGTCTTCTCCAGCAGGAGTGCGTACTGCCCCGCCTCGGCGGCGGCGAGCAGCGCGGCGCATCCGGCAAGGCCGGCGCCGAGGACGAGAACACCGACCCGCTCAGGCAGCCGCGTCTCGATCGGCAGTCCGGGGACGGAGCTCACTCGACGCTCCCGAACTCCTGGTCGAGCGCGGACTCGGCGGCGCTGAACTCCGGCAGGTTGAACAGGTTCTGCCGCTGCGACCAGGTCGCCATCCGGTCGGCCCGGGACGCGGTCTCGCCGTGCTCGCGCAGATGGGCGAGGGCCTCGCGCCCGGCGAGGTGCATCGAACGCATCAGGTAGTTGGCGAACAGCACGACGCCGAAGCCCAGCTCGGTGTACTCGGCGACGTCCAGCTGCGGGGTCTTGCCGCCTTCCACCACATTCACGATCAGTGGGATCCCGGCCAGTTCGCGTCCGACGAGAGCCAGCTCGTCGACCGTCCGGGGCGCCTCGATGAACAGCGCGTCGGCCCCGGCCTCGGCATAGGCGCGGCCGCGCGCGATCGCCTCGTCGATCCCGTAGGCCGACCGGGCGTCCGTCCGGGCGATGATCACGAGCTGGTCGTCCGTGCCTGCTTCCGCGCCCCGCGCTTCGCACGCCGCCGCGATCTTGGTCTGCATGTGCCCGGCCGGGATCAGCGTGTGGGAGTCGAAATGCCCGCACCGCTTCGGCATCTCCTGGTCTTCGAGCTGGAGCCCGGCGACCCCGGCGCGCTCCAGCAGCCGGACGGTGCGCATCGCCGACAGCGGGCCGCCGTAGCCGGTGTCGGCGTCGCAGATCAGCGGGACGCGGGTCGCCTCCGCGAGCCGTCCGGCATGGTCGGCGACCTCCGCCAGCGAGATCAGCCCGATGTCGGGGAGCCCGAAACCGGCGTTCGCCAGCCCCGCGCCGGTCGCGTAGACGGCACCGAACCCGGCCTCCTCGACGAGCCGGGCGCCGAGCGCGTCGGTCGCCCCCGGCAAAACCAGCGGCTCGATCGCCGCGCCTGGCCGGGACGCGGCGGCGGCCAGCGCGGCGCGCAGCACCCCGCGCTTGGCGCGGGCACCAGGCCCCGCCCCAACCCCGGTGAGCGAAGCCAACACCCCAGGCTCCAGGGGCGAAGTAGAAGGCAAGACAGACTCCTCCATGTAGTGATTACTACAGACCCCAACCGTGACACCAGTCACCCCGAAGCGCAACCCCACCACCCCCACCCCCCGGTGGGGGTTGGGGGGGGGGGGTTTTTTTGTGGGGGGGGGTAAAAAAAAAACCCCAAAAAAAAA
>NZ_JBEYTW010000149.1:0-15089 GCF_040643275.1 Spirillospora sp. NPDC047418 | reverse complement strand
AAGACCGTCAAGAACTACATCTCCAACATCTTCGCCAAGCTCGGCATGAGCCGCCGCACCCAGGCCGCCGCCCTCGCCGCCCAGCTCAAGGCCGACCGCAAGACTCCCCGCCCCCGATGACGGCGGGTCCCGCGCCCTACCGGAGGCCCGCCGCGGACGTCGTGCGCGACCTCGGCGGGGACGCGGCCCGGGGGCTGGCCCCGGCCGAGGCCGCGGCCCGGCTGGAGCGCGAGGGGCCGAACACCCTTCCGGCGGCGCGCGGGCGCGGGCCGGTGCTGCGGTTCCTGCTGCAGTTCAACAGCCCGCTCATCTACGTCCTGCTCGCGGCGGCCGCGGTGACGGCGCTGCTCGGCGAGCATGTCGACGCGGTCGTGATCCTCGGCGTGGTGGTCGTGAACGCGATCGTCGGGTTCGTCCAGGAGTCGCGCGCGGAGAAGGCGCTGACCGCGCTCGCCGCGATGGCGCGGACGACGGCGGTGGCCGTCCGGGACGGTGTGCGGCGGCGGATCCCGGCGGCGGACCTGGTCCGCGGCGACCTGGTGGAGCTGGAGGCCGGCGACAAGGTCCCGGCCGACCTGCGGCTGCTGCGCACCGACGAGCTGGCCGTGGACGAGTCGGCGCTGACCGGCGAGTCGGTGCCCGTCGCCAAGGACCCGGCGGCGCTGCCCGAGGCCGCCCTCGCCGACCGCACCGCGATGGCGTTCTCCGGGACGCTGGTGACCGCCGGCCGGGCCGCCGGGCTGGTCGTGGCGACCGGCGCGGACACCGAGCTCGGCGGCATCGACCGGCTGGTGCACACCACGGCGACCGTGCAGACCCCGCTCACCCGCAAGATCGCCCAGTTCAGCAAGGTCGTGACGGTGGCGATCCTGGTGCTCGCCGCGGTCACCTTCGTGATCGGGATCCTGCGCGGCCGGGACGCCACCGAGATGCTGACCGCGGCGGTGGCGCTGGCGGTCGGCGCGATCCCCGAGGGGCTGCCCGCCGTCGTGACGATCACCTTGGCGCTGGGCGTCGCGCGGATGGTGCGGCGCGGCGCGATCGTCCGGCACCTGCCCGCCGTGGAGACCCTCGGCGGCACCACCGTCATCTGCACCGACAAGACCGGCACGCTCACCCAGAACCAGATGACCGTCACCGCGATCACCGCGGGCGGGCGCGACTACACCGTCACCGGCACCGGCTACGCCCCGGACGGCCGCATCGAGCACGAGGGACGCGCGGCCGACCTCGCCGCGCATCCCGTCCTGAAGGAAACGCTGCTGACCGGGCTGGGCTGCAACGACGCGCAGCTCGTCGAGAAGGACGACGGCTGGCAGATCACCGGCGACCCGACCGAGGGCGCCCTGGTCACCAGTGCCGCCAAGGCGGGGCTCGACCGCGTCCCGGCCCGGACCGCCACGCGGCCGTTCAGCTCCGAGCGCCGCTACATGGCGACGCTGCACGAGGACGGCACCGTGTACGTCAAGGGGCCGGTCGAGCGCATCGTGGAGCTGTGCGACGGCGCCGCCGGACCCGGCGGGGAGCCGGTCCCGCTGGACCGCGCCGCCGTCGTGGCCCGCGCCGAGTCCTACGGCGGCGAGGCCCTGCGCGTGCTGGCCTTCGCCCGCGGCCGCGCCGCCACGCTGGACGAGCTGCCCGCGCTGACCTTCCTCGGCCTGCAGGCGATGCTCGACCCGCCCCGCCCGGACGCCGCGCAGGCCGTCCGGACGTGCCACGACGCCGGCATCCAGGTCAAGATGATCACCGGGGACCACGCGGCCACGGCCGCCGCCATCGGCACCCGGGTCGGGCTCGGCGGCGCGGTCATGACCGGCGCCGACCTCGCCGCCGACGACTCCCCCGAGCGGGTCCGCGACACGACCGTCTTCGCCCGCGTCTCCCCCGAGCAGAAGCTCCGCCTCGTCCAGGCCCTGCAGAGCTCGGGGCACGTGATCGCGATGACCGGCGACGGCGTCAACGACGCGCCCGCGCTCAAGCAGGCCGACATCGGCGTCGCGATGGGCCGCACCGGCACCGACGCCGCCAAGGAGTCGGCCGACATGGTGCTCACCGAGGACGACTTCACCTCCATCGAGCGGGCGGTGGAGGAGGGCCGCGGCGTCTTCGACAACCTGGTGAAGTTCATCGTGTGGGCGCTGCCGTCCAACATCGGGCTGGGCCTGGTCCTCGTCGCCGCGATCGTCGCCGGGACCGCGCTGCCGATCCTGCCGCTGCAGGTGCTGTGGCTGAACATGACGGCGGTGCTCGTCCTCGGGCTGCCGTTCGCGGTCGAGCCGAAGGACGAGCACATCATGCGCCGCCCGCCGCGCGACCCGGCGCTGCCGCTGCTCACCCGCGCGATGACGACCCGGATCCTGCTGGTGTCGGCGGTCCTGCTCGCCGGCTCCTTCGGCCTGCAGCACTGGGAGCGGTCGCACGGCGCGTCCCCCGAGGTCGCGCAGACGATCGTCGTCAACGTGTTCGCGCTGACCCTGCTGACCTACATGTTCAACTGCCTGTCGCTGGACCGGCCGCTGCTGTGGGGCGGCGTCCGCCGCAACCCGTGGGTGGCCGTCAGCGCGCTGGCGCTCGTCGCGATCCAGGTGCTCTACACCTACACGCCGTTCATGAACGACGTGTTCGACTCCGCGCCGCTCGACGCGGCCGCGTGGGCGCGGATCGCGGTGATCGCCGCCGCGTCCTACCTGCTGGTGGAGGCGCTGAAGCTCATCCAGCGGGGCCGCTGAGCCGGCCGGTCTCCGTCTCGACGCGCCGGAGGAGCGCGTCGAGGACCTCCTCGGCCTGCCCGGTGTCGAAGTCCTCGCCGAGGCGCTTGCGGACGCCCGCGTCGCTGAGCCGGTGGTGGACGTCGGGCGTCACGCCGTGCCGGGCGAGGCAGTGCCGGGCGCACTCCAGGGCGCACCCGTCGATCGCGATGATCGTGCGCCCGCTGGTGGCCTTGCGGACCAGGCTCCGCACGTCGCCGCCGACACCCGCGATGCAGGACATCTCGGCGACCCCGCGGCGGTCGAGCTGGATCGCCAGCCAGTTCGTCATCTGGGCCGCGCTGGAGCAGCCCGAGCACGAGTAGACGAGCGGACGGTCACGGCGGTCGGTCATGGGTCTCCCCTTAGGTGCTGGGCAGTGCGGTGGCGATGAGGACGATGCCGACGGAGCCGGCGAGCGAGGCGAGCGCCATGGCCCGCGCGAAGGACGGGTGGCGGGAGGCGGCCCAGCCGTGCACGCCGGCGACCGCGACGACGGCGCCGAACAGCAGCAGCTTGGCGGCGAGGATGCGGCCGTAGCCGGGCTCGGTGAGCGACGCCCAGGTCACGCCCTTGTGCCGGGCCATCGCCACGCCCGTGGTGATCTGCACCGGCAGGAAGACCGCCCCGGTGAAGATGCCGAAGCGGCGGCCGACCTCCCGCGCCATCCCGGTGTACTGCTCGACGGCGAGCTTCTGGCGGGCGAGCGGCAGCAGCACCAGGGAGATGGTGAGCTGCCCGCCCACCCACAGCGCGGCCCCCGAGACGTGCAGGAAGCGGACGACGGACCACCAGGTCATGGGGTCACCTTCAGGATGCCGTGGGCGCCGGATTCTCCGTGCCGCATGTCATGGTCGACGAACGGGTAGTGGCCGGCCTCGGGGACGACGGTCTCGACGAAACCGCCCTGGCCCGGTGCCAGGTCCAGGATCTGGGAGCCGCCCGGGTCGCCGTTGCGCAGCAGGTAGGCGCCCTCCTTGTAGACGGTGTCGAACTGCGCGCCGACGATATGGAACGCCGTGCTGGTGGACGGGCCCGCGTCCACCACCCAGACCCGGACCCGGTCGCCGGCGCGGGCTGTCAGCGGGGCGTGGTCGTAGCCGGCGGCGGTGCCGTTGAACATCCACGCGTCCGGGCGGCCCTCGCGCATCTTGGCCACCTGGGCCGTGGAGCCGGGCTGCCCCAGATACAGCTCACCCTGGACCAGCACGTATTCGCGGTCCACGCGGGGCAGGTCGGGCGGGTCGATGATGACCGCGCCGTACATGCCGTTGGCGATGTGCTGCAGCATCGGCATCGTCGAGCAGTGATACAACCACGCCCCCGCATGCTCGGCCTTGAACCGGTAAGTCAACCGCTCACCCGGCTGAATCGTGCGCATCGGCACATCCGGCGCCAGCGAACCCGCATGGAAATCGATCCCGTGGCCCATGGTGGTGTCGTTGACCAGGGTGATCACGAAGACATCGCCGATCTTGCCGCGCAGCACCGGAGCCGGCACCGTCCCACCGAACGTCCACATCGCCTGCCGCACCCCCGGAGCCACCTCCAACTCCCGATCAGTGGCGTGCAGTTCGACGCGATGCTCCCTGGCACCGGGCGCGGGCTTGAGCGCAGCGTCGTAAGGCTTCCACCCCGGCGACATCGGCGCCGCCAGATCGAGTTGCCCGGTCCCCATCGCCTGATGGTCCATCGACGGCACCGCCGACGGCGTGTGCGACCCATGCGCACCCGACGACGTGGTCTTGATCTGCATCGTCATCCCGGCCGCACGATGACCGGGCACCGTGCACCACCCATCGATCGGACCCTTCACCGAGGGCACCGTCAACGTCGCAGACTCCCCCTGACCCAGCAACGGCGTCGCCTGACCCGACTCCAACCGCAAGTCATGCCGCATCGCATCCCTGTTCGTCACCCGCAGAACAAGACGCGTCCCAGGCGCCGCCTCGATCGTCCCCGGACGGATGCGCATGTTCGCCAACGTCACCTCCACCACCCGCGTCCCCGACGCGGTGACCGTCTGCGCGGGCGTATCGGTCCGGCCGCTGCCCGCGAAGAGCACCGCGGCGGCGGTCAGCAGGCAGCCGACCACGACACCGGCGGCGGCGGGATGCCAGGACGGGCGTGGAACGGTCATGCCTCCAGGGTTCGGGCGGTGCGCCCGGCGCGGGGAGGGCCGAAGGTCCCGGCGGCGCGGACCGAAGGGCCCGGTTCGCGGACGTACCGTCCTTGGTCCCCGAGCCCGCGGGACCTTCGGCCCTGGGGCGGCCGGGCCGGCGGGCGGAAGCGTAGGGAGCACAGCGGCAGCACGAGGAGGTGCGCCATGCTCCATCCGTTCGCGACGCACGTGGGGGTCCGGCGGCTGGTGACCGCGGCCGTCGCGGCGCCGTCGGTGCACAACACCCAGCCCTGGTTCTTCCGGCTGGACGAGGACGCGGCGGTCATGGAACTGCACGCCGACACCGGCCGCGCGCTGCCGGTCATCGACCCGTGCGGCCGGGCCCTGCACATCAGCTGCGGCGCCGCGCTGTTCAACCTGCGGCTGGCGATCCGGGCGACCGGGCACCGGCCGCTGGTCGAACCGCTCCCGGACGCCGACCGGCGGCCGCAGCTGCTGGCGGCCGTGCGGGCCGTGGACGCGACGATGCCGTCACCGGCCCAGGCGGAGCTGTACGCGGCGATCCCGCACCGGCGCACTAACCGCGGCCCGTTCGGCAAGCGGCGGGTGCCGCAGATCGTCCGGGACGAGCTGACGGCCGCGGCCCGGGACGAGGGCGTGGCGCTGAGCCTGCCCGGCCCGCAGACCACGGCGTACCTGCTCAGCCTGGTCGCGGCGGCGGACGCCGGGCTCACCGCCGACCCCGGCTACCTCGCCGAGCTGGCCCGCTGGACGCCGGACCGCACCCGCGGCGACGGCATCCCCTGGTACGCGTTCGGGCCGCGGCCGAGCGGGCGGGGCCTGCCGCTGCGCGACTTCGGCGCGGCCGGCGCGGCCGCCGGGCGGGCGGCCGACGACTTCTCCGCCCGGCCCCAGCTCGGCGTCCTGCTCACCCGGGGCGACGGCCCGCGCGACTGGCTGCGGGCCGGGCAGGCCCTGCAGCGGGTCCTGCTCACGGCCGCGCGGCGCGGCGTGGCGACCTCGATGCTCACCCAGCTCCTGGACGGGCGCGGCACCCGGCCCGCCGGGGACCGGCCGCACGGCCACATCCAGTCGATCATCCGGTTCGGCTACGGGCCGATCGTGCCCGGTACGCCCCGCCGCCCGTTCCCCGAAGTCCTCGAACGGGTCTGACCCCCCGACCGAAGAAAGGCGACCGATGCCGACACTCGTCCAAGCGTTCACCGGCGTGTTCCGCACGGAGCACCGTCGTGTCCGCGGCCCCCTGCCCGATCTGGTGGAGGCGTTCGGCCTCCGCGTGCGGGACCGGGATGTCTGAGCCGGGCGGGCCGCGCATCGTCCAGGGCGGCATGGGCGCCGGCGTCTCCGGGTGGCGGCTGGCGAACGCCGTCGCCCGGACCGGGCAGCTCGGCGTCGTCTCCGGGGTCGCGCTGGACGCGCTGCTCGCCCGCGCGCTCCAGGCCGGGGACGAGGGCGGCCACCTGCGCCGCGCGCTCGCCGCGCTGCCGCTGCCGGGGGTGGCCGAACGCGTCCTGGAGCGCTACTTCGTGCCCGGCGGGATCGAGCCGGGGCAGCGGTTCCGGCCGGTGCCGAAGCTCGGCCTGCGGGCGAACCGGACGCGGGACGAGCTGACCGTCGCCGGGAACTTCGCCGAGGTGTGGCTCGCCAGGCAGGGGCACGGCGGCCCGGTCGGGATCAATTACCTGGAGAAGATCCAGCTCGCCACCCCGGCCGCCGCCTACGGGGCGATGCTGGCCGGCGTCGACTACGTGCTGATGGGTGCGGGGATCCCGAGCGAGATCCCGGCGCTGCTGGACGCGCTGGCCGCCGGGTCCCCGGGCCGGGTGACCGTGACGGTCGCGGGCGCCGAGGAGGGCCGCCCGTTCGCGTTCGACCCGGCGTCGCTGTCGGGCGGCCCGGTGGAGCGGCCCCGGTTCCTGGCGATCGTGTCGTCGTCCGTCCTCGCCCTGTACCTGCACCGGTCGCCGGTGACCCGCCCGGACGGGTTCGTGCTGGAGACGCCGGTCGCGGGCGGGCACAGCGCGCCGCCGCGCGGGCGGCTGCGGCTGGACGACGACGGCGAGCCGGTCTACGGCCAGCGGGACCGGGTCGATCCGGCGAAGGTCGCCGCGCTCGGCCTGCCGTTCTGGCTGGCGGGCGGCCACGCGCGGCCCGGCGCGCTCACCGAGGCGCGGGCGGCCGGCGCCGCCGGCATCCAGGCGGGCAGCGTGTTCGCGCTGTGCCGCGAGTCCGGGCTCGAACCCGGGCTGCGCAAAGAGCTGATCGACCGCGCGCTGGACGGCACGCTCCGCGTCCGCAACGACCCCCGCGCCTCGCCGACCGGGTTCCCGTTCAAGGTCGCCGCGCTGCCCGGCACGCTCTCCGAGCCGGACGTCTACGCCAAGCGCCCCCGCCTGTGCGACCTGAGCTACCTCCGCACGCCCTACCTGAAGGAGGACGGGAAGGTCGGCTACCGCTGCCCGGCCGAGCCCGTCGACGCCTACGTCCGCAAGGGCGGCGCCGCCGAGGAGACCGACGGGCGCCGCTGCCTCTGCAACGCGCTCGTCGCGAACATCGGCCACGGCCAGCACCGGCCGGACGGCTACACCGAGCCGCCGCTGCCGACCCTGGGCCAGGACCTCGGCTTCCTGCCCGGCCTCGTCCGCGCGACCGGCGGCGACTACACCGCCGCCGACGCGATCGACTACCTGCTGCGAACGTGAGCCCGCCATGACCGCGAAAGCCGCCGCGAAAGCGACCGCGAAACAGATCCGCGTCCCCCGCCACGACACCGCCGACCGGCCGTTCATCGTGATCTGGGAGGCGACGCGGGCGTGCCCGCTCGCCTGCCGGCACTGCCGCGCCGAGGCCCGGCCCGACCGGGACCCCGGCGAGCTGAGCACGGCCGAGGCGTTCGGCCTGATGGAGCAGGTCGCCTCGTTCGGGAGCCCGCCGCCGCTGTTCGTCATCACCGGCGGCGACCCGTTCCAGCGCCCGGACCTGTTCGACCTCGTCCGGCACGGCTCCCGGATCGGCCTGCCGGTCGCGGTGTCGCCGTCGGGCACGCCGACGCTCACCGCGGCCGGCCTGACCGGGCTGCGGGACGCGGGCGCGCGGGCGATCTCGCTCAGCCTGGACGGGTCGAACGCGCGGATCCACGACGACTTCCGCGCCACGCCGGGCGTCTACGGCTGGACGCTCGACGCCTGGCGGACCGCCCGCGACCTGGGCCTGAAGGTGCAGATCAACACCACGGTGACCGGGCACAACCTGACCGACCTGCCGGAGATCGTCCGCATCGTCCACGAGCTGGGGGCGCTCACCTGGAGCGCGTTCCTGCTCGTCCCGACGGGCCGCGGCACGCTGCTCCCCGGGCTCGGGCCGGAGCAGGTCGAGGACGTCCTCAACTTCGTGTACGACGCGGGCGCCCACGTCCCCGCCCGGACGACGGAGGCGCACCATTTCCGCCGGATCGCCGTCCAGCGGGAGATCCTGCGGCGGCACGGCGCCGACCACGTGCCCGCCCTCGGCCTCGGCCCGCTCTACGCCGGGCTGCGGCGGCGGCTGGCCGAGCTGGACCTGCCGGTCCGGCGCGCCCGGCGCGCGCCGATGGACGTCGGCTCGGCACGCGGGTTCGTGTTCGTCTCGCACCGCGGCACCGTCCACCCCAGCGGCTTCCTGCCCACCCCGGCGGGCAGCGTCCGCCGCGAGCGGCTGCCCGACATCTACCGGACGTCGCCGCTGTTCGTCGGGCTGCGCGACCCCGCCAACCTCACCGGGAAGTGCGGCGCCTGCGAGTTCCGGACGCTCTGCGGCGGCTCCCGCTCGCGGGCCCTCGCCACGTCCGGCGACCCGTACGCGGCGGAGCCCTGGTGCTCCTACATCCCCGGAACCTTCCCCTACCAGGACGAACTGGCGGGGTACGGCGCCGTCGCGCCCGCCTGAGGACGGACCCGCACGGAAAGCCGAGATCCGCGACATATCCGCTGTGAGCTGGGTAGATGACGCCGTAGAAGAGGTTTTCCGCACAACGGCTGGACAAGGACATGTTCGAGATCGAGGACATCCGGGAATGGCGCGGCCGGACGGTGGTCGACGAGGCCGGGAGCAAGATCGGCGAGCTGGAGGCCGTCTACGTCGACACCCTCACCGACCAGCCGGTCTTCGCCACCATCAAGACCGGCATGCCGATGCGGCAGCGGCTGGTGTTCGCGCCGCTGGACGGCGCGACCGTCGGGCCGGAGCACCTCCGGGTCGCGCGTCCGAAGAAGCAGGTCAAGGGCGCGCCCGCCATCGACACCGACGGGGAGCTTCCGGCCGGCGACGAGAGCGCCGTCTTCGCCCACTACGACCTGGCCTACCAGGCCGCGCCCGACGAGCGCCGGCTCGCCCGCCGCTGACGCGCCGTCCAGGAAGGATCGAGCCATGGCCCTGTTCCTGTTCATCCTGCTCGTCGCGGTGGCGCTCGGCATCATCGGCGTCGTCGTGAAGGGCCTGTTCTACCTGCTGATCATCGGCATCGTGCTGTTCCTCATCAACCTGGTGTGGAGCGGGATACGGGTGGGCCACCGCCGCGGCTCCCGGCCGGCCCGCTGACCGGCGGCCGGCCGTTAGAGGGGAGCGCCCCCGGGTAGCCCGTAGCGCGACGGCCGGGACGTGCCGCGAGCCGTGACGACAACCTGTGAGCCATACGAGACGGGGGCCGAGATGACCACGCCCGAGGAGAACGCGCCGAAGACCGACGACACCGATCAGGTCGTCATGAAACCGGGCGGCGACCCGAACCGGGACGCCGACCAGGAGAAGCCCCGGGGCGCCCCGGACACCCGCAACGAGCTCGGCGCGGAGCTGGAGGACAAGATGGCGGAGAAGGGCCTCTCCCGGGACGACTTCAGCGAGTCCTGACCGGGGCCCGCGGCTGACCCGGCCCTCCCGGACCTCTTCCCCGAACCCGCAGATGGCGAGCCCGCGGCCGTTCCGGCCGCGGGCTCGCTCGCGCGCGTCCGCCCGGAAGGGGGCTGACGTGGCGGGGAGGTCACGGTTGTGGCGCGGCCCACAAGGGGGCCTTGACATGGCAGTGTGACCGGTAACAGTGTGTCCGGGGACACCGGCACCACCCCCGAGGTGAGACGTGAAGCGTAGGAAGTTCGTCAGCCTGGCGCTGGGCCTCGGCCTCGCGTTCGGCATGACCGCGTGCGGCTCGACGCAGAAGACCGCCGACAAGGAGAAGGCCGAGAAGAAGCCGGCGGCCGGCGCCCTGATCGGCGTCACCATGCCGACCCGCTCGTCCGAGCGCTGGATCCACGACGGCGACAATCTCAAGAAGCAGCTGGAGCAGCTCGGCTACAAGGTCGACCTCCAGTACGCCGAGAACGACATCCCGACCCAGGCCAACCAGATCGACAACCAGATCACCAAGGGCGCCCGGCTGCTGGTCATCGCCTCCATCGACGGCACGGCGCTGACGACGCAGCTGCAGAAGGCGGCCGACAAGGGCGTCCCGGTCATCTCCTACGACCGGCTGATCCGCAACTCACCGAACGTCGACTACTACGCCACCTTCGACAACTACAAGGTCGGCGTGCAGCAGGCGACGTCCCTGCTCGTCGGGCTCGGGCTGAAGAAGGCGGACGGCTCGGAGGGCACGGCGAAGGGCCCGTTCAACATCGAGGTGTTCGCCGGCTCCCCCGACGACAACAACTCGTCGTACTTCTACAACGGCGCGATGGACACCCTGAAGCCGTACCTGGACAAGAAGACCCTCGTCGTCAAGAGCGGCCAGACCGACTTCAAGACGATCGCGACGCTCCGCTGGGAGCCCGAGCGCGCGCAGAAGCGCATGGAGGACCTCCTCACCCGCTACTACGGCGGCGGGACGAAGATCCAGGGCGTGCTGTCCCCCTACGACGGCCTGTCGATCGGGATCCTGTCGGCGCTGAAGTCCAACGGCTACGGGACGCCCGGCCAGCCGTACCCGATCGTGACCGGGCAGGACGCCGAGGTCGCGTCCGTGAAGTCGATCATCGCGGGCGAGCAGTACTCGACCGTCTACAAGGACACCCGGCAGCTCGCCGCCGTCACCGTGAAGATGGCCGACGCCGTGCTGAAGGGCGACAAGCCCGAGGTCAACAACACCAAGGACTACGACAACGGCGAGAAGGTCGTCCCGTCGTACCTGCTCAACCCGGTGATCGTGAACAAGGACAACTACAAGAAGGAACTCGTCGACACCGGCTACTACACCGAGGCCCAGCTGAAGTAACGCCCCGGGTGGGGCGGCCCCCGCCACCTCCCCGGCGGGCCGCCCCACCCGTCCCCCCGCAAGGAGGACCATGACCGACGCGATACTGCGGATGCGCGGCATCACCAAGACCTTCCCCGCGGTCAAGGCTCTGCAGGACGTGAACCTGGAGGTGCGGCGGGGCGAGATCCACGCGATCTGCGGCGAGAACGGGGCCGGCAAGTCCACGCTGATGAAGGTGCTGTCCGGCGTGTACCCGCACGGCGAGTACAGCGGCGACATCGAGTTCGACGGCGAGCCGTGCCGGTTCTCCGGCATCCGCGACAGCGAGCAGCGCGGGATCGTCATCATCCACCAGGAGCTGGCGCTCAGCCCGTACCTGTCGATCGCGGAGAACATCTACCTCGGCAACGAGCGCCGCGGCCGGTTCGGGCTCATCGACTGGAACCGGACCAACGCCGACGCGGGGGAACTGCTGGCCCGGGTCGGGCTGAAGGAGAACCCGGTGACGCCGGCGATGGACCTCGGCGTCGGCAAGCAGCAGCTCGTGGAGATCGCCAAGGCGCTGTCGAAGCGGGTGCGGCTGCTCATCCTGGACGAGCCGACCGCCGCGCTGAACGACGCCGACTCCGCGCACCTGCTGGACCTGCTGCGCGGCCTGCGCGACGAGGGCATCACCTGCGTGATCATCTCGCACAAGCTGAACGAGATCCGCGCGATCGCCGACTCCACCACGATCCTGCGGGACGGCCGGACGATCGAGACGCTCGACATGTCCGGCGACGTCTCCGAGGACCGCATCATCTCCGGGATGGTCGGCCGCGACCTCGACAACCGGTTCCCCGACCGCGTCCCCGACATCGGCGCCGAGGTGCTGCGGATCGAGGACTGGACCGTCCACTCCCCCACCCAGCACGGCCGCGTCGTCGTGGACCGCGCCGCGCTCACCCTGCGCCGCGGCGAGATCGTCGGGCTCGCCGGGCTGATGGGCGCGGGCCGGACCGAGCTCGCCATGAGCGTGTTCGGCCGCAGCTACGGCACCGGGATCACCGGCCGGATCTACAAGGACGGCACGGAGATCGCGGTCCGGAGCGTCACCGAGGCGATCCGGCACGGGCTCGCCTACGCGACCGAGGACCGCAAGACCTACGGGCTGAACCTCATCGAGGACGTCAAGCGCAACATCTCCGCCGCCGGGCTGCGCGGCCTCGCGCAGGCCGGCTGGGTGGACGAGAACCGCGAGTACGAGGTCGCGGAGCGGTTCCGCACGGAGATGAACATCAAGACGCCGAGCGTCCTCACGCCGGCGGGGCAGCTGAGCGGCGGCAACCAGCAGAAGGTCGTCCTGTCGAAGTGGATCTTCACGGAGGCGGACGTGCTGATCCTGGACGAGCCGACCCGCGGCATCGACGTCGGCGCCAAGTACGAGATCTACTCGATCATCAACCGGATGGCCGACCAGGGCCGCGCGGTGCTGGTGATCTCGTCCGAGCTGCCCGAGCTGATCGGGATCTGCGACCGCCTGTACGCGATGGCGGAGGGCCGCATCACCGGCGAGGTGAGCCGCGCGGACGCGACCCCGGAGCGCCTCATGCAGTACATGACCCAGACCGAGACATGACCCAGACCGAGGAGACCAGAGCATGAGCAGCGTCGCGTCGGCCGACAAGGCCGTGTCACCGCCGCCGGCGGAGCGGCCGAAGCCGGGCCGGACCCTGCCGGTCAACCTGCGGCAGAGTGGGATCTACATCGCGTTCGGGCTGATCGTCGCGCTGTTCGCGGTGCTCACCGACGGGCAGCTGCTGTCGCCGCAGAACATCTCCAACATCATCGTCCAGAACTCCTACATCCTGATCCTGTCCATCGGGATGATCCTGATCATCATCGGCGGGCACATCGACCTGTCGGTGGGGTCGGTGGTCGCGGTGACGGGCGCCATCGCGGCCGTGCTGATGGTCGAGCACAACGTCCCGTGGCCCATCGCGGTCCTGCTGACGATCCTCGCGGGCGCCGCGATCGGCGCCTGGCAGGGGTACTGGATCGCCTACTTCGAGATCCCGGCGTTCATCGTGACGCTGGCCGGGATGCTGGTGTTCCGCGCGCTGACGCTGACCGTCCTCGGCAACCAGGGCATCGGCCCGTTCCCGGACGAGGTGCGGACGATCGCGAACGGCTTCCTGTCCGGCTACCTCGGCAACATCGGGCTCGGGCCGCTCGGCGGCGCCGACCTGTTCACCCTGCTGGTCGCGCTCGCGCTGGTCGGCGGGTACGTCGGCCTCGGCTGGCGGAACCGGCAGGGACGCATCCGCTACGGCCAGAAGGTCGAGCCGCTGACCATGTTCGTGCTGAGGTACTCCCTCGGCGTCGTGGTCGTCGTGTTCATGGCCGTGCAGCTCGCCCGGTTCAAGAACATGCCGTGGGTGCTCGTCCTGCTGGGCGTGCTCGTCCTCGGCTCGACGCTGGTGATGAACCGGGCCGTGTTCGGCCGGCACGTCTACGCGCTCGGCGGCAACCCGCTGGCCGCGCGGCTGTCCGGCATCAAGGTGAAGTCGGTGTCGTTCTGGCTGTTCGTCAACATGGGCGTGCTGTCGGCCATCGCCGGGATCGTGTTCGCCGGGCGGCTCAACCAGGCCGGCCCGACCGCCGGGAACATGTTCGAGCTGGACGCGATCGCGGCGGCGTTCATCGGCGGCGCGGCCGTGCAGGGCGGCGTCGGCAAGGTGGTCGGCGCGATCACCGGCGGCCTCATCATGGGCGTGATCAACAACGGCATGTCGCTGCTCGGCGCGCCGAGCGAGCGGGTCATGCTGATCAAGGGCCTCGTCCTGCTGGCGGCGGTCGCGTTCGACATCTGGGCGAAGCGGCGCGCCGGGGCGTCCCGCTGAGCGGGCGCGGCCCGGGGACGGCGGACCCGGTATGTTCCGAGGTGACATGACCTCCACACCACCCGCCAGACCCGGGCTCCGCGACGTCGCCCGGCTCGCAGGGGTCTCCCACCAGACCGTGTCGCGGGTGTTCAAGAACCATCCGATGGTCAGCGTGAAGACCCGCGACCGGGTGCTGGCCGCCGCCGCGCAACTGGACTTCCGGCCGAACGCGGCGGCGCGGGCCCTGGCCACCGGCCGGTCCCGGACGCTCGGCGTCGTCAGCTTCGACACCGCGCTGTTCGGCCCCGCGTCGATCATCTCGGCGATCGAGCGGAACGCCCGCGCCGCCGACTTCTTCACCAGCGTCGCGAGCCTGGAGTCGCCGGGGCACGGCGCCGTCGCGGGCGCCGTCGACCGGTTCCGCGACCAGGGCGTGGACGGCATCATCATGATCCCCGGGCACGTCCCGCCGGACGAGGCGCTGCGGCACCTGCCCGGCGACCTGCCGACCGTCCTGCTCGGGCCGGAGGCGGCCGTCCCGACCGTGTCCGGCGACCACTACCTGGCGCCGCGCGAGGCGACCCGGTACCTCCTCGAACTCGGGCACCGGACCGTCCACCACCTGCCGGGCCCGGACGACTGGTCCGAGGCCACCGAGCGGACGCGCGGCTGGCGGGACGCGCTCACCGAGGCCGGCGCCGGCGTCCCCGACTGCGCGCCCGGCGACTGGAGCGCCCGGTCCGGCTACGAGCGGGGCCGGTTACTCGCCGCCGACGGCGACGTCACGGCGGTGTTCGCGGCCAACGACCAGATCGCGCTCGGGCTGCTGTGGGCGATCCACGAGAGCGGCCGCCGGGTGCCCGACGACGTCAGCGTCATCGGCTTCGACGACATCCCGGAGGCGGCGTTCCTCACCCCGCCCCTGACCACCGTCCGGCAGGACTTCACCGCCCTGGGCCGCCACCTGGTCGAGCAGCTGATCACGCAGCTGACGGGAGACGGCGCCGCCCCAACGGACCCGAAACTGGTCCCCAGCAAGCTGATCATCCGCCGAAGCACCGCCCCCCATTAAGTTGACCTGCGGCGTGTTGTTGTTATGAGGCGCCTCATAA
>NZ_JBEYTW010000148.1:0-15233 GCF_040643275.1 Spirillospora sp. NPDC047418 | reverse complement strand
GGCGACGGCGTCACCAAGCCCGCGCCCGCTGGTTCCACCAGCGAGCCCGAATCAGCCGACCATGACAAGATCACGATCTCGGACTGCCGTACTAGGGCGCCTCGACCCCCGAGATCAGATACCTCATCACCTCGGCGTGCCGGATCTGCGCCGCCTGCTCGGGCTCGGGCCCCGCCCCCCGGAACCGCTCGACGTCCTCGCCGCTCTCCCACCGCTCGTACACGTTGACCCGGTCGGGCTCGACAAGGTCGGCCGACACGGCGAAGTCAAGGCACCCGGGCGCCGCCCGCGCCGCCGCAACAACCTCCCGACACCCGTCCACATAGGCGTCCCGGCCACCGGCTTCCACGTACAACTTCCCCGAGATGATGATCATCCGTTCCCCCTCTGTCACTCGCCCCCACGACCATGCCCCACCCCACCGACAATCCCTGCCCGCCCGCAGCCCCCAAACCCGCCCCCGCCACAGAAACCCGGAGGAAGCGCTCGGGCGAGGCTGCTGTCCCTAGTCGCTCGTGCTTCCGTGTTCTTCAACGCGCTGCTGACGGCCGATCGCACGATGGACGACGTCATTCCGAAACACCGCCGAGCTGAGCTGGCACGGGTATCCACCAAACTGGCCAGGCAGAAGGCCGCGTGCAGTCGAGGCTCGCGCCTACAGGCCGCTGATCAGACCAGCGGCACGGGCCACGCGGACATTCTCGCCGCGCGAAGGACGCCCGCCACAAGGCGACCGAGTAGGGGGAGGGAGCGACGAGTGGACGTCGTACGACGGACGGGAGGGTGGGCTGGGACGTTCCAGGTTCCGTCCGGCCTGCGGGTGGACGGCGTGCTGGGACGACGCACGGCCTGGGGACGAGGACGACCCAGAAGGCCGTAGAGCTGCCGGGCTAGGTCGGCGGCGGTCTTCGCCTCGACAAGCCGATCCGGGAGAAGCGCCCAAAGCGACCCGCTGAACTCCCCGTGCCATAGGCACAGCCCGGGGAAGGCTCGACGCAGCTCGTCAAGGGCCCGATCGATGTCAGGGTCCAGCTCCAAGGCGCCCGCCGGGCAAGCGTCCACGACGGACGGGTTGTGGGGAGTTTGGAAGTACATGGCAATATCTCCGATGGCGGGCCGCCTGCTACCAGGTGGCCGGGTACATGCGGTGCTTGAGGAGGCCGTCGACCTGGTCGGCCGCGTACTTGGCGTCACCGCAGGGTGCGACGTAGCCGCGCCCTCCGCGTCCGGCCTGGTGGTAACCCCAGCCCCCGGCCACGGCACAGACGGTGAGGGCGACCCGGACGTGGCCATCGGGCCCGAACGCGAAGACCCAGAGGACGGGCGGACGCGTGGGCAGATCGGCCGCCTCGTAGAGCTTGACGCACCGATATCCCTTGGCCCGGAGGGCGACGGCCAGCAGATCCAGGTACCGGGTCGCAACGGGACGGCCGCGCCACGTCCGCCAGCGCAGCAGGTGGCGTTCGGCCTGGACGCTCATCGGGCGCACCGAGCCCACGTGATCTTCCCTTCTCCATCCAGCGGCCGGACGCCCCAGTCGTGGACGAGTTGCTCCATGAGCAGCAGCCCGCGCCCGCTGGTCGCGTTGTGGTCTTCTCCTCGGACGACCGGGAGCGTCGCCCCCTCGTCCTGGACCTCGATGACGGTCAGGGACTCGCGCACGTCCCGGAAGATGCGGACGATGATGTGCCCGACTCCGACGTGCTTGTACGAATTTGTAACCAGTTCCGTAACCACGAGCCGCCCGAAGTAATCGTCGGCGTGGCCGAGTTCGGCGAACCGCTCGGTCAGATAGCGCCGCGCTTTCGCGGGCGCCTGATCCGTCGGCTCCAGAACCAGCGCCGGCCTCTCCGGCGCGAGAGCTGCAGGTGGCATCGATACGACCTCCGCAATGTGTCGGGTCTCGTATCTGTCAGTAAGTCACCCATCAACACAGAGTCACTGTTAACATCCAGAAAGACGCAACATCCCGATGTCGATCTTCACTCCCCGGTTACAAGCGGTTCCAGCAGGTTAAGGAGCGGCGAGCATGGCATCCCCCCGACGACGTGCAGTGACGTCCCCAGCTCTCGCCGCCTTCGGGCGGCAGTTCCGCCGCTACCGGGAACGTGCCGGGTTAAGCCAGACACGCGTCGGACAACGCACCAGCAAGACCGCCTCGTTCGTCTCGCAGGTCGAAAGCGGGAAGAAACGGTGCAAACGCGAGTTCGTCGAGATCATGGACCCGGAACTCAAGGCCGGCGGCGTCCTCCTCACCCTCTACGACGACCTCAACGGCGACGGGCAACTGGGCTTCCCGAGTTGGTTCGACTGGCCCGAAGTCGAAGTCGAAGCCGATGTGCTGACCTGGTGGGAGCACACGGTCATCCCTGGCCTTCTCCAGAAGGAGAACTACGCACGCGCGTTCCTGGGATCGGATGAAGCCGTGGCAGCTCGCATGGCACGCCAGGAGATCCTCACACGTGAAGTCCCGGCTCCCACTACCCTGATCGCCTTCATAAGTGAGCACGCGCTCACGAACCTCGTCGGCTCACGAGAGATCATGAAGGAACAACTGGAGCACCTCATAGTGATGAGCGAGCTACCGAACGTTACAATTCAGATCGTGCTGAACGACGATGGCGTCCCCGCCGGAACTGGTGGAGCCTTCATCGTCGCAACGATGAAGGACCGGAGCGAGGTGGCGTATCTTGAAACGACGGTACGCGGCATCACGACCGATGACGAGAATGATCTCTCTGGGCTGGCTCGCACATTGAGGACGTTGGGAAGCAAGGCTCTTCCGGCCAACATGTCGAGAGAGACAATTAGAAAGGTGATAGAAACCAAATGGACCTGAACGGCCTCACTTGGCGCAAGGCGATGAAGAGCGGCGAAAACGGCGGCGCGTGCGTGGAACTCACGTCAGCATCGAACGTGATTGCCATCCGCGACAGCAAAGACCCTTCCGGGCCCAAACTCATCATCGACCGCGAAGATTTCGTGCGCTTCACAGCGTCTCTCAAGAACATCTAAGCCCCAACTGCACAAATCTGCCCCAGGGGAAGACATGGCACAAAGTAGTCCCGTCTGGCGTAAAGCGAGCCGGAGCACAGAAAACGGCGGCAACTGTGTCGAGCTTGCGTCGGTGGGTGGCTTGATCGCCGTCCGGGACAGTAAGGATCCTGATGGGGTACGGGTCGTGCTGAGGCGGCGCGACTTTTGGTGCCTTGTTGAGGCTCTTAGGGCCGGTTGAGGCGGGGCGGTCGCTCTGGCACGTTGCGGGGGCGTGGTGTGCGGGGCTAGTAGAGTCGCGCGGGTGGTGAGTGGTGGTGTGCGGGCGGGTTCTCCTCGGCGGCTCAAGGAGCCGGTGGGGCCGGTGATTCCGCGGTCGCTGGGCGAGGCGGGTCTCGCGGACGGCGAGCCGGTCGACGATGGCGTGTACCTGTCGATGCGGTTCGGGGCGCTGGACCTGTCAGAACGGGACGCGGAGGACGCCGAGTACGAGCGTTGCCGCTTTCAGGAGACGCGCCTGTCCGGGACGAGCATGCGGCGAGCCGAGTTCCGGGACGTCGAGTTCGGCTCCTGCGATCTCGCCAACCTGAAGCTGTCCGACTCGCGGGTTTTCAACGTTCTGATCGAGAGCAGCCGTCTCACCGGGACGTCGATGACCGGCTGCAGCCTGCGGGACGTGCTGTTCAGCAACTGCCGCGCCGACCTCTCGTCCTTCCGCTTCAGCCGGTTCAAGAGCGTGGTGTTCCGGGACTGCAACCTGACGAACGCCAACTTCCAGGAGGCCGACCTCAGCGGGGCCCGCTTCGAACGCTGCAAGCTGAGTGGCGCACAATTCAGCAACGCCAACATGAAAGGCACCCGACTCTCCGAGTGCGACCTCTACGGCGTGCACGGCGTCCAGAGCTTCGCGGGCGCCATCGTGGCCACCGGCGACGCGCAAGGACTGCTGCTCACCCTCGCGTCGGCGATGGGCATCACCATCGAGAACTGAGCCGCAGGGCGGCCGCATTAATCTCGGCCGCCCTGCTCATCGCCTTGTTCGTTCCCGCGGTCTGTGCGGCGGGTGATCAGCAGTACTTCGAGGAGCCCTGGCCCCAGGAGCACTTGTCCGCCAGCTTTCCGTTCGCGTACAGCAAGTAGGCGGTGTCGCCGGTGTTGTTCCACACGTACCAGGACTTGCCCCAGTAGCGGTGGGTGGCGGTGTTCTTCCCCTTGCCGGTGTGAATGTAGACCGACTTCCGGCCCGCGATCCTGTAAGAACCGAACGTGTAGGTGTAGCCGGTCTTGTCGCGGAGCTTGACCCCCTTCAGGCTCTTCGACAGACGGGACGTGTTGAACAGTTGGACCCATTCGCCGTTCAGCGACTTGTTCGAGCCCGTGTCGCTGCCGGGCGAGTTGTAGTACACCCGGTAGATCTGCACCGGACTCGCGGCCTCGGCCGGCGTCGCCACCAGCACCCCGGCTCCCGCCACCGCGATCGCGGCGGCCCCCGTGACGAGAAGCTTCCTCACCCTGTGGATCCCTTCCGATCGAACGAATCCCCAGTTGTACCGGTATCAACCGACACCTGGTGATAGCTGGCCAGCTTCGGGTTCGCCGTCAACCGGGCACCTCGGCCACGCGTCCCACACACCGCGTTCCTGCAGGTCGTCCGGGTAAACCCGGAGTTTCATCGCGGGAACCCACGGGCGGCCGCGTGCGGACGCGCCCGGGTCGCGTGTGATCTGAGGAGGCGGGCCGTCCACTTAGGAGAAGTCTTTTGCCAGGGTTGCCCGAGCCTGGCTGGCTACGTCTTCGTCAGGGGTGCTCAACAATTCCGTCAGGTGGTCGATGGCGCCTTTCCGGTCATAGAAGCCGAGGAGGCGGGCGGCCAGGACGCGATAGGAGGCGATCTGACTGAGGTCTATCTCCGGGGGTTCTCCGATGGCTTCTTTTGATCGGAAGTAGTTTTTCCGCGCTCGCCTGACTCTGGCGGTTTCGGCGCGGGCCAATTCGGCTCGTGCATCGTCCGTTGTCGGGTCTTTGCTCAGTGCGGCGAGGGCGTCCGTGCCACGGGCTCGGTCGATGGCCGCCAGTTCGAAGGCGGCGCGGACGCGGTGCATGCCGTCCAGGCCCGTGTCGGTGGCGAGGGCCGCGAGCGGGTCGGGGGCGCCCGCCTCCATGGCGGCGTGCAGGCGTCGGACGCCGTCGAGGTCGGGGTCCGCGCTGAGGGACGCGAGGGCGGCCGGCGCCTCCGTGGAGTTCAGGACGGCCAGGCGGCAGGCGATCTCCAGCCGGTCGCAGGCGCTGATCGCGTCGTCGGTGACCAGGGTTTGCAAGGCGGTTCGGCCTGTTTCGGGGGTGAGCCGGCTCAGTCTCAGTGCGGCGTGGGTCCGGTGCGCGCCGGCGATCCGCTCGTCATGCGCGATGGCCGTCAGCGCGGAGGGCAGGGCGCTTCGGTCGACCCAGTCGAGGTGGTGGGCGGCCACTACGCGGTCGTCCTCAGGGACGCGGCGGTCGGCGGCCAGCGCCAGCAGCGCGTCCGCCGCACGAGGACGGTTGATCCAGGCCAGCGCCAGAGCCGCCTCAAGCCGGCCGTCGATGCCGGACGCCGGATCCGCGGCGATCGCGGACAGGGCGGCGACGGCCTGTACCGCGTCGAAGTCGGCCAATGCGGCGGCGGCGCGGGCGCGGCTCACTCCGTCCGCATAGCGGTCGGCGGCGATGAGCGCGAACGCGCTTTGGGCGCGTTGACCGGCCAATTGCATCAGTTCCTTGGCGGCCTTGACGCGATAGGGCGCCTCGACCGCCGGGTCAACGGCGATGACGGCGAACAGATCGGCGGCCCTCGGTCTGAGAATCCGCCTGTGGGCGACAGTGCTGACCATGGTCGCGACGGCGGACAGGCGGTCGGGGTCCGGCACCGTCCTGTCCTCGGCGACCGTGGTGAGCGCGTCGGCTCCCCGTGGCGGGTCCTGGGTGAACAGGCGCGCTGCCGCCCATCGGCGGTAGGAGCCGGGAAGGCGGCGTTCGCTCGCGATCGTCTCCAGGATCTCCGCTCGCGTGAACCAGTCGAGGCGGTCGAGCAGGCCGGCGGCGGCCCAGCGCCGCGTCTCACCGCCGATGTGCTCGGCCATGGCCATTTTGGCCAGCAGTTCATCGCTCCGCCGCCGGTTCAGGACGGTCAGTTCGTACACGATGGCCTGCTGGACGGGCAACGGCGTCTCCCAGCCCAGCGCGAGAGGATCCAGGACGGCCGCGGCACGGCCGGGACCGGCGCGGACCAGACCGCGGATCGCCTCCCTTCGATCGAAATGGCCGAGACCGTTGTCGGCCGCGAACCGCTCCCAATAGCCGAACCCCAGGTCGGGGTCGATCAGGGTCAGGGCCTCCAACGCGTCATTGCGCCTGCTGGACCATTCGCCGTCGGCGTGCGCCGAGAGTTCTTCGAGCTCGTTGCGTACCTCGTCCACGACGTCGTCGGGGAACTCCACGCCGTCGTTCACCAGGGCGGCGAGGAACGCCATTCCCACCAGGCCCGTATCGCGCAGGGCCACCGCGACGTCCCGGGCCTGGCCGGGAGAGCGCTCGATGAGGACGGCCGACCTGAGCAGCGCGAACGAACTGCGTCCGATGATCGTGCCGAAGTTCATTTCCGGGACGATGTCGGCGGGAGTCTCGCGGGCGCACACCGCCAGATATTCCAGGATGGTCTGGTGGAAGAACTCCAATTCTCCGGACCGCTCGACGACCAGGCCGCTCAGCCGCAGCGTCTCGTCCACCAGGTCGCGCCATTCCCCGGTGGGCAGATGCGCGGGACGCAGATCCGCCACGCGCGCGACGGCGAGGTCGAGGAGCGCCTCCCGGCCCTGCCCGCCCAGCCGCTGGTCCGCGATGTGGTCCAGCAGCGGACGCAGATCCGCCAGCAGTTTGTCCACGGCCTGTTCGGCGGCCGTTCCATACGGCTTCATCCGCTGCTGAAGGCGTTCCAGCGCGTTCATCTGGGTGTGCCGTTTGGCCATCAGGATCGAGACGAATTCCTCGTACAGGCCCACGCGGCTGGGCGGGAGGCGCCGGCCGTCACGGCTCGCGAAGACGACGCACAGCATCGTCGCGATCAGCGGGATGTCGGCGAGCCGGTTGAGGCGGCTGAGCGCCAGCCGGTCGAGGAAGGACGCGACGAGGGCGTCCGGGTCGGGCATGCCCAGCGCGGAGAACCATTTCCCGGCGAACTCGGGAAGCTGGTCCGGGGAGAACGGCTCGATCTCGTAGAACGGCAGGCCGTCCTCGCGGAACCTGTCCAATTGCCCCTGCGGCAGTGGCCGGGTCGTCACGAGGAACGAGTACCGGGAAGACCGCGAGCGCCAGAACGCGACCGTTTCCAGCACGCGCCGACGGCGCTCGGGGTCAAGGATCTCGTCGACCCCGTCCACGAGGACCACCCAGGGGACGCCGGGCAGCGGCTCGTCCTCGAACAGGTCCGCCAGCCGCCGATCCGCCAGGCGCGCACCCAGTGCCGCCGTGACTCCGTCGGCGAGGGCCTCGGGCAGCGGGCAGTCCGCGGCCAGCGCCCCGGCCGGGACCAGGACCGGCACGCCCGGCGCGCCCGCGCCGTCCAGCCAGCGGCCCGCGCTCGTCTCCGCCAGGTGGCGCAGCAGGCTCGACTTGCCGGTGCCGGGCCCGCCGACCACGAACACGCACCGCCGGTCGCCTTCGAGCAGGAGGTCGGCGTGAACGGGCCGGGCCTCGGCCGCCAGCTCGTCGCCGTCCCCCTTCGCCTCCTGCCCCCGGATCAGCGGGCTCGCCTGCTGGCGCAGGTAGACCGAGCCGAGTTGCGGCGTGTTGGCGAGCGCGAGCCGGTACGGATGCTCGCGCGCCGTCAGCTGCGCGGCTTCGAGGTAGCCGCGCAGCCGGGGGCTCGGGTGGCACCAGCGCCCCGCCGCCAATTGCCTTTCGTCCAGCAGCCGGAACCATGGCAGGCGGTCGGGTGTCGGCACCGACGGCGGCTTCAGATCCGGGACGGCCTCGAAAATGCGCGCCGCTCCGATGAGCCGGGCGCCCGGAGGGCCGCCGGGCGGGGCGTCGGCACGGCGCAGAACCCCGCACACTCCGCCCGTGCGCCAATTGAGCACGGGGCCGCCACTGAAACCTTCGGTGGCCCGTCCCTCGGTCACCCTGAGCAGCTCAACCCCTTCGGCATTCACCGAGGGGCCGTCATAGACGGAACGGATGACATCGCCTTGCCGGTAGGCGCCGTCCGGATGCCCATAGGCCCACAGTTCGTCGCCCGGCTCCATTTGCTCCGCCAGGCATGCCACGGGATGGTCGAGTTCTCCGACCACCTTCAGCAAGGCCAGGTCGTGCTCTTCCAGAAATCCCGACTGGGTGACGGCGAGCTTGAATTCGCGGTGGCCCCACTGCCCGACCACCTGCTCCGGGGGTTCCACTCCCGGCGCGGTGACGACATGCGCGCAGGTCAGCACCTGTCCGGGCGCGACGAAGAAGCCGGTACCGATTCTGTCCCCGGCCGACACCATGACCGTCGCGGCGCGCAGTGCCTCGGCCAGCGCCGCCCGGCCCCCGTTCATGGGCTCGGCTGCCCCCACTCCATCGTGACCTTCAGCGTGGACTTCGCGGACGCCTTGCCGAGCACCGCCACGAGTTTCCCGGTCTCCATGGCGACCTCGCACCCGAACTCGACCGCGAACCGGGTCGCGCCGCTCGCGCTCAGCGACGTCCCGAGCTGCTCGCTGAACTGCCTGATCGCCGCGATCACCTCGGTCATGTCCGGTTTCGTGGCGGCGATGTCCCGCTCTTCGCCGAAGCCTCCGCCGCTGCCGGGGTGCAGTTCCGACGCCTCGATGTAGAGCGTCGCCCCGCCCATGTCCACCGGCACACGATTGGACGTGTCCTCCATACGGCCTCCCCGTTTCGTCCCCTCAGTCTGCCAGTGGCGAAACGCCGCCGAAAGTGCCGAATACCAGGTCGGCGGACGCGGGTACCGGCCCCCGCGCCGGGCGCCTCGACACGGGCGTCAGACGATGCGGGCGCAGAGGACGCCCCTGCGGAAGTCCGTCCACCGCCACGAGCCTTCCGGGCACCTGCTCTCGTAGTAGCCGGTGAACTGGAGGATGTAGGTGAATTTCTTGGGCACGCGCTCCGAGTCGCAGCTCCACGAGGTCATCAGGCCGTGGCCGTTGATGGCCGGCATGCCCTTCTTGCTGCCCTTCCTGCCCAGGAAGCACTCGCCCTTCCGGAACTGCCGCCGCAGGCAGAGGTAGATCGTTTCCCCGCCGTGCGAGGGCGACCGCCACGAGGATTCACCGTCGAGCGCCTCGGAGTCGCACGCGCTGCTCGACTTCTTCACGCCGATCACCCGCACGTAGGCGTCGCTCCGGTCGCAGGACACCGCGCGCGGCATGTCCTCGCTCCACTCGTTGGTGTCGTAGGGGTCCTTGTAGGCGTCCAGGCAGTCGTTGACCGAGATGTCGTCGAACGCCTCCCAGGTCGGGTCCGGGGTCGGGGACAGGCTCCGCGTCGGCCGCCGGGTGCTCCCCTCGTCGCCGGTCAGTCCGGACGTCCGGCTGGAGGACGGCGTCGGGGACGAGGTGGCGCCCGCATTGTGCGACGTGCCCGGCTTGCCGTTGACAGAGAAGGCGATCAGCAAGGCGATCAGCAGGACGCCGATGATCCCGGCGACGATCCCGCCGGCCGGCTTCGCCGGCGCCTTGGGTTGGGGAGGCCGCCCCTGCGCCTGCGCCTGCGGTCGGGGCTGGGGCTGCGGCTGCGGCTGCGGTTGTGGCTGTGGGCGGGGCGGTTTCGGCGGCCGATCTGCCGGGGGCCGATCCGCCAGGGGCCGTTCGTCCGTGTCGGGCTGCTGCGCGAGTTGCTCGGTCTCCGCCACGCGGGTGGCGATCATCGTGCTGTACGTCTCCGGCAGCGGCATGCCGCCGTCCGCGGCCAGCGCGGAGAGGCGCTCCAGGAACTCGCCGGTCGGGGGACGGTCGTCCGCGTCCTTCTCCAGCCCCGCCGCGATCAGTTCCAGCAGTGCCGCCGGGACGCCCGTCAGGTCCGGGTCCTCGTGCCGGACGCGGTAGCCGAGCGCGTCGGGCGGCCCCTCGCCGAACGGGTGGCGGCCGGTCGCCGCGAAGGTCAGTACGGCGGCCAGGCAGAACACGTCGCTGGCCGGTCCGATGTCGCGGCCGACGTACTGCTCGGGCGACATGTACCCGGGCGTGCCCACGACCGTCATGCTCTGGGAGGTGGCGTCCATCGCGCGGGCGATGCCGAAGTCGATGATCCGGGGCCCGTCCGCGGCGAGCATCACGTTCCCCGGCTTGAGGTCCCGGTGGATGACGTTCTGGTCGTGGACGGCCTGCAGCCCTTCGGCGAGCCCGGCGCCGAGCGCGGCCACCGAGCCCTCGGGCAGCGGGCCGTTCTCGTCGACGGCGTCCTGCAGCGTCGGCCCCGCGATGTACTCCGTGACCAGCCACGGCGGGTCGGCGTCGGTGTCGGCGTCCACGACCTGCGCCGTGTAGAAGCCGCCGATGCGGCGCGCCGCCGCGACCTCCTTCGCGAACCGGCGCCGGAACGAGGCGTTGTCGGCGAAGTGCGGGTGGACGATCTTGACCGCGACCAGCCGCCGTCCCCGCGAGCGCCCGAGGTAGACCCGGCCCATCCCGCCCGCCCCGAGCCGCGCCAGCAGCCGGTACGGCCCGACCCGCGCCGGATCGCCGTCCCCGAGCCCCTTGAGTCCTGCGCCGGACATCCCACCTCGCCTCACGCCTGCCGAACACAGCTGTCTATCTGAGGGCAAGCGTAACCAGAACGATCACCCCGGTCTGCGTCCTCGGACGCACTCGCACCCGCCCGCCTTCGCCGTCCCGTACCCGGACTTCGTCTATTGGGACATGGCGTTCACGATGGCGCCGCCCGTTCCGGCGGCCAGGAAACGGCGGACGACGGACGGCGAGTCACACAAAGCACCGGCGGCGGCGTCCCCGGAAAACAGAAAAGGCAAGGAGGTTTATGCACTCCTTGCCACTTCTAACTTATAGCACGCAGGGGGGCTTGCGGCAAGACCCGGGGGGTGGCGCAGAATCGTGGGCCGACGCAAGAACCTGCGGAAACGGGGGGTTTCCTTGATCGACGAGATCGATGTGATCGTTGCCGGTGGCGGGCCGACCGGCCTGATGCTGGCGGCCGAACTGCGGCTGCACGGCGTGCGGGTCGTCGTGCTGGAGAAGGACGCGGAACCGACGAGAATTGTCCGCTCACTCGGCCTGCATGTGCGCAGTATCGAGATCATGGACCAGCGCGGATTGCTGGACCGCTTCCTCGCGCACGGCACGAAGTACCCGCTCCGCGGCCATTTCGCCGCCATCGACAAGCCGCAGCCCGAACGGCTCGACACCGCGCATCCCTACATCCTCGGCATCCCGCAGCCCGTCACCGACCGGCTGCTGGCCGAGCGCGCCGCCGAGGTCGGCGCCGAGGTCCGGCGCGGCCGCGAACTGGTCGGGCTGAGCCAGGACGAGGACAGGGTGACCGCCGACCTCGCCGACGGCACCCGGCTGCGCGCCCGCTACCTCGTCGGCTGCGACGGAGGCCGCAGCACGGTGCGCAGGCTGCTCGGCGTCGGCTTCCCCGGCGAGCCGCCGACGACCGAGTGGCTGACCGGCGAGATGCAGGCCACCGAGGACCCGGCGAAGATCGCCGCGATCGTCGCGGACGTCCGCGAGACCCATCGCACGTTCGGCGTCGGTCCCGTCGGCGACGGGGTCTACCGCGCCGTCGTGCTCGCCGGGGACGTGTCCGAGGACCGCACCGCTCCGCCCACGCTCGACGAGGTCAGGCGGCGGCTGCGGGTATTCGCGGGCACCGACTTCGGCGTCCACTCGCCGCGCTGGCTGTCCCGGTTCGGCGACGCCACCCGGCTCGCCGAGCGCTACCGGGCCGGACGGGTGCTGCTCGCCGGCGACGCGGCGCACGTCCACCCGCCGCTGGGCGGGCAGGGGCTCAACCTCGGCGTCCAGGACGCGTTCAACCTCGGCTGGAAACTCGCCGCCGCGGTCGGCGGCCGGGCCCCGGAGGCGCTGCTCGACACTTACGAGACCGAGCGGCGACCGGTGGCCGCCGACGTGCTGAACAACACCCGCGCGCAGGCCGAGCTGCTGTCCTTGGAGCCGGGCCCGCAGGTGGTGCGCGCCCTGCTGGCGGAGCTGATGGACTTCGAGGAGGTGACCCGGTACCTGATCGAGAAGACCACGGCGATCGGCGTCCGCTACGACTTCGGCGAGGGCCACGCCCTGCTCGGGCGGCGGCTCCGGGACGTCCGGCTGAAGCGCGGCCGCCTCTACGGGCTGATGCACAGGGGCCGCGGGCTGCTGCTCGACCAGACCGGCCGGCTCTCCGTCGCCGGATGGGCCGACCGCGTCGACCACGTCGCCGACATCTCCGACGTCGGCGAGGAACTCGACGCTCCCGCCGTCCTGCTGCGCCCGGACGGCCACGTGGCCTGGGCCGGCGAAGACCAGGCCGACCTGCTCGAACACCTGCCGCGATGGTTCGGCGCGCCCGCCACCTGACAGCGCGGTAGGAGCGTGCGGGCGGTGCGGCGGTAGACTCCGGAACGCGGATGGTTCGCTCGTTTCGAGCGTCGTAAGAGGGAACCCGGTGCGAGTCCGGGACTGCCCCGCAGCGGTGAGCGGGAACGACCGCCGTCAGACGCACTGGGCCCACCGGCCTGGGAAGCGACGGCCAGTAGGACGCCTCCTCCACGGAGGCGATGCCCGCGAGTCCGAAGACCTGCCTCCGCCCGCGCGCCGCCCGGTGCGCGGTGGTCCGCGGCCTCGTGGGACGGCCGGCGACGCGGTTCCGCCGCGCCGTGCCGCCCGCCCCCAGGGCCGCCCGTGGCACAGCGAGGGAAGCCGCCATGAACACCACGATCCTCGGATACCCCCGAATCGGGGCACGCCGGGAGTTGAAGTTCGCCACCGAGGACTACTGGGCGGGACGCGTCGACGCCGACCCGTCCAGGACGTCGGCCGACGCGCTCGCGCGGACCGGGGCCGAACTGCGCGCCCAGGTCTGGACGGGCCTGCGGGACGCCGGAGTCGACGCGATCCCGTCGAACACCTTCTCCTTCTACGACCAGATGCTCGACACGAGCGTGCTGGTCGACGCCGTCCCGGAGCGCTACCGGCCGTTGACGGGCCTCGACCGGTACTTCGCCATGGCCCGCGGTGTCCAGGACGTGCCGCCGCTGGAGATGACCAAGTGGTTCGACACCAACTACCACTACATCGTCCCCGAACTGGGGCCCGACACCAGGTTCCGGCTCGCGGACGGGGCCGCCGCCAAGCCGCTGGCCGAGTACCGGGAGGCGAGGGGGCTCGGCATCGAGACGCGTCCCGTGCTCATCGGCCCGCTCACCTACCTGCTGCTCGCCAAGCCCGCGGTGGACGGGTTCCGGACGCTCGACCTGCTCGACGGGCTCGTCGACGTCTACGCCGAGATCCTGGAGCGGCTCGCCGGGTCGGGCGCGCAGTGGGTGCAGCTGGACGAGCCCGTGCTCGTCGCCGACCGCACCGAGGAGGAGATCGACGCGCTCGCCCGCGCCTACGCGCGACTCGGGCAGCTGTCCAGCAGGCCCCGGCTGATGGTCGCCACGTACTTCGGCACGATCGGCGCGGACGCGTTGCGCGTGCTGGCCCGGAGCCGGGTCGAGGCGGTGGGGCTCGACCTCGTCGCCGGGCCCGGCAACGTGGAGGTGCTCGCGTCGGTCGGCGGCCTGCCGCGCAAGACGCTCGTCGCCGGGGTCGTCGACGGCCGGAACGTGTGGCGCACCGACACCCGGAAGGCGCTGTCCGCCTGCGCGTCCGTGCTGGGGCTCGTCGATCAGATCGTGGTCGGGACGTCCTGCTCGCTGATGCACGTTCCGCTCGACCTCGACGCGGAGACGGCGCTCGACCCGGACGTCCGCGGACGGCTCGCGTTCGCCCGGCAGAAGGTCGCCGAGGTCGTCGCGCTCGGACGGGCGCTCAGCGACGACGTCCCGATCCCGGCGGGCACGCCGCTTCCCGAGGCGGGCGTCGACCGGGCCGTCCGGGAGCGGCTCGGCGGCATCGGCGACACCCGGCGCGGCGACCGCAACGCCCGGTTCGCCGCGCAGCGGGACGCGCTCGGCCTGCCCGACCTCGCGACCACCACGATCGGCTCGTTCCCGCAGACCCCCGAGATCCGCCGGGCCCGCGCCGACCGCAGGGCCGGACGTCTCACCGAGGCCGGCTACACCGCCGCGATGAAGGACGAGATCGCCCGCGTCATCGCGCTCCAGGAGGACCTCGGCCTGGACGTCCTCGTGCACGGCGAACCCGAGCGCAACGACATGGTGCAGTACTTCGCCGAGCAGCTCGACGGGTACGCGGCGACCGAGCACGGATGGGTGCAGTCGTACGGGTCGCGTTACGTGCGCCCGCCGATCCTGCACAGCGACGTCGCGCGGCCCCGTCCGATGACGGTCGACTGGGCCGTGTACGCGCAGTCCCTCACGGCCAAGCCGGTCAAGGGGATGCTCACCGGGCCGGTCACGATGCTGGCCTGGTCGTTCGTGCGCGACGACCAGCCGCTCGCCGACACGGCCCGCCAGGTCGCGCTCGCGCTCCGGGACGAGATCGCCGACCTGGAGGCCGCCGGCATCCGCGTCATCCAGGTGGACGAGCCGGCGCTGCGCGAACTCCTGCCGCTGCGGGGCGCGGACCGTCCCGCCTACCTCGACTGGGCGGTCGGCGCGTTCCGGCTGGCGACGTCCGGTGTCGCGGACACCACGCAGATCCACACCCACATGTGCTACTCGGAGTTCGGCGAGATCATCGGCGCGATCGGGGCGCTGGACGCCGACGTCACCAGCGTGGAGGCGGCCCGCTCGCACATGGAACTGGTCGGCGACCTGCGCGCCGCCGGGTACGCGAACGGGATCGGGCCGGGCGTGTACGACATCCACTCGCCGCGCGTCCCCGCCGCCGCGGAGATGGAGGACAACCTGCGCCGCGCGCTGCGGGCCGTCGAGCCGGGACGGCTGTGGGTGAACCCCGACTGCGGGCTGAAGACCCGCGCCTACCCGGAGACCGAGGCCGCGCTGCGCAACCTGGTCGCGGCCGCCCGCCGCGTCCGCGACGAGCCGGCGGGCTGACCCCCCCGCCGCCGCATGGCCCGCCCCCCCCCCCGGCCCAGCCGGGGGCCGAGGGGGGGCCCGGGGC
>NZ_JBEYTW010000147.1:0-16232 GCF_040643275.1 Spirillospora sp. NPDC047418 | reverse complement strand
TGTTGTTATGAGCGGCCGGATAACAACAACACGCCGCAGATCAACGGAGGGTTGCGGCGGCGGGAGTGTGGCACGCGCGCATCTCGCCCGCGTTCGGTGCCTCGTGGATGCGGCGCTTGCCGCCGCCTGCGTCGTGAACTTGAAGTGCTTGACGGCGTTGGTGATGTAGACGTCGCCGCGCTCGATCCCGGCCTCCTCCAGCGCCCGGTCGAGGACGCGTCCGGCGGGGCCGACGAACGGGCGGCCCTTGCGGTCCTCCTGGTCGCCGGGCTGCTCGCCGATGAGCACGACCCGCCCGCCCGGCCCGCCCTCACCGAACACGGTCTGTGTCGCGTTCTCGTAGAGGCCGCAGCCAGGGGGAAGGTTTCGCGTTCATCTTGCGTTCCCCTTACCCGGCTTGACGGGGATATTCGCGGGGCCCGGCGGGCCGGGGCCCGAGCAAGTAGACTCGTTGGTCATAAGACTGGAGGGAGCTGTGACCTCACACGGCCTTATCGATACCACGGAGATGTACCTCCGTACGGTGTTCGAGCTCGAAGAGGAGGGGATCATCCCCCTCCGCGCGCGCATCGCCGAGCGGCTCTCCCAGAGCGGCCCGACGGTGAGCCAGACCGTCGCGCGGATGGAGCGCGACGGCCTGCTCCGGGTCGAGGGCGATCGGCACCTCACGCTGACCGAGAGCGGCAGAGGTCTCGCCACCCGCGTCATGCGCAAGCACCGCCTCGCCGAATGCCTGCTGGTCAACGTCATCGGCCTGCCCTGGGAGGACGTCCACATCGAGGCGTGCCGCTGGGAGCACGTCATGTCGGAGGACGTCGAGCGCCGCCTGGTCGCGCTGCTGGACAACCCCACCACCTGCCCGCACGGCAACCCGATTCCCGGCCTGGCCGAACTCGGCGGGCACGGCGACGACGCCGAGCACGCGCCGCTGTCGGTGATGACCGCCGTGGCGAGCCCCGGCGGCGCCGGTGCGGTGATCCGGCGGATCAGCGAGCAGGTGCAGAGCGACAGCGACCTGATGCTTAGACTCAAGCAGATAGGGATACAACCGGGACGAGAGGTGATTCTCCGGGCGACCGACGACGGGGTACGGGTGATCAGTGACGACGAGGACGAGGGGCCCGCGACGGAGCTTCCCCGCGACATCGCCGAACACGTCTTCGTCAGCAGGCGCTGACACGTCCGGCGTGCGCACCCCGGTTCCGGCGGTCTATACCGAAGATCTCCATACCTTCGCGCCTTTCGGGCGTATCCCGGCGGCGGGTTCGTCGTTCAATACGACGAGACGAACACGTTCGAGGGCCGCGCCGCGACGCCCAGTGATCATCGGGCCGGTGATCGCGGGGTCGGGCGCGGCGACCGTCATCAGGATCGGGATGGGGAGATGAACCACTGGGGGGAAGCGCCTGACGAGGCGCGCCTGCCGCCCGAGACCGTCCTCAACCAGATGGAGATGGCGGTCATCGTCTGCGACCGCTTCAGCAACGTCATCTACGGCAACGCGTTCGCGCGGCAGCTGTTCGGGTTCGGCGGCGACGAGATCATCGGCCACTCGATCCTCTCCCTGGGCATCGCCGAGGAGGACCACGAGCAGGCGACGGAGCTCGCCAAGCACGTGCTCAAGGGCGGCGTCTGGGAGGGCACGTTCTGCAACCTGCGCGCGGACGGCACCACCGTCTACACGCGGGCGCACGCGGTCCCGCTGCGGCATCCGTCCGGCGCGGTCGACGGCGTGGTCATCTTCGCGCGGGAGGCGCTGCGCTCCAACCAGCGCGAGCAGGAGCGCTACGGGCTGATGGAGCGGGTCGGCGAGCGGCTCGCCGGGTCCCTGGAGCTGGAGGACACCCTCAGCCGCGTCGCCGGTACCCTCGTCCCGCAGTTCGCCGACCACTGCTTCATCGACCTGTACAGCGGCGACCGGCTGTACCGCCGGGTGTCCCGGCACGCCGCGGACTGGGCGCCGCCGCCCGGCACCTGGGCGGAGGTCGGCGAGCCCGTCTCCTACCCGCCCGGCCACTTCAGCGCCAAGGCGATGGACCGCCGCGACGCCGTCCTCGTCGAGGACATGATCCAGCACCGGTTCCAGGCGCCGAACGAGTCGTCCCGGCGGCTCGGCGTCGAGATGGGCATCACCTCGGTGATCTCCGCGCCGCTGCTGGTGCGCGGCGAGATGCTCGGCGTGATGAGCCTGGCGCTGTCGAACCTGACCAAGCGGCCCGACCCGCACTACGACGGGTTCGACCGCGACCTGCTCGGCGCGATCGCCAGCCGGGTCGCGCTCGCCGTCGACAACGCGCTGCTGTTCGAGGAGGAGCGCGACACCGCGCTCGCCTTCCAGAAGCACCTGCTGCCCGGCGACAAGCCGCCCCCGCTGGACGGCCTGCAGATCGCCTGGCGGTACGAGCCGGCCCGTCCGCTGGAGTCGCACGGGCACGGCATACAGACGCAGGTCGGCGGCGACTGGTACGACGTGATCCCGCTGTCGGCGGGCCGCGTCGGCCTCGTCATCGGCGACGTCGAGGGGCGCGGCGCGCGGGCCGCCGCCGTCATGGGGCAGCTGCGGGCCGCGCTGCGCGCGTTCGCGCAGGACGACAAACCGCCCGCCGACATACTGCGCAAGCTGGACGAGTGGGTCCGGACGATGACGCGCCCCGAGCGGATGCGGTCCGGGTGGAACAGCGACGACCTCGTCCGGCCGCCGCTCGTGTCCTGCACCTACTTCGTGTACGACGCGTGGTCGCGGGTCCTGGAGTTCGCCAATGCCGGGCACGACCCGCCGCTCCTGGTCATGGACGGCGAGGTCCGCGAGCTGGAGTTCGAGAGCGAGGGCGGCATGCTCGGCCTGCGCGCCCCGGGCATGGGCGGCGAGATCCTCTTCAACGAGGAGACGACCGAGCTGAAGCCGGGCTCCACCCTCGTCCTGTACACCGACGGCCTCATCGACCGGCGGCCCCGCGACGACGGCGACTACTACACCCGCGAGGAGTCGCGGGAGATGGTCCGCACCGCGGTCGCGAAGGCCGCGGGCGGCGGTGTCGAGGCGGTCGCGAACGCCGCCTACGACGCGGTGCCCGGCGACATCGACGACGACGTCGCGATCGTGGTGATCCGCACCGCGGGCGACGAGCTGGCCGTCGAGGAGCGCACCTTCACCGCCGAGCCGATCATGGTGTCGGAGGCCCGCCGGATGGCCGCCGACGCGTTCGCCGACTGGGGGATGCTCGACGAGCAGGCCGAACTGGCGTGCCTGCTGGTGTCCGAGGTCGTCACGAACGTCGTCCTGCACGCCACCGCGACGTCGGCGCCGCGCCGGGAGATGGTCGTCCCGGTGCCGGCCGGCCCGCCCGGCCGGGGCGGCGAGCCGCTCGGCGCGCCGCCGCCCGTCCAGTTCAACACCGAGTTCGGCACCGGCCTGGACGCCGCCGACCCGTTCGAGGGCACCGCGTTCGGCGGCGACGACTTCGACGAGGACGACTGGAACCTCGGCGCCGACCTCGGCCGCCGCGAGCCGCCGACCAAGGAGTTCCGGCTCCGGCTGCGGCGCGGCGCCGACATGGTGTGGGTCGAGGTGTTCGACTCCGACATGCGGCTGCCGCGCATCCGCAGCGCGGGGGAGACCGACGAGGGCGGGCGCGGCCTGTACCTGGTCGACCAACTCGCCACCCGGTGGGGCGCCCGGCCGACGGCGGACGGCAAGGCCGTCTGGTTCGAACTGCCGCTGACGCCGTAGCGATGCGCGCGTGGGTGGTGCGGGAGCCGTCCCCGATCGCGTCGGGGCCGCTGCGCCGCGCCGACCGCGAGGTGCCGTCGCCGGGGCCCGGCGAGCTGCTGGTCCGGGTGCTGGCCTGCGGCGTCTGCCGGACGGACCTGCACGTCGCCGAGGGCGACCTGCCCGTCCACCTGCCGGGGGTGACGCCCGGCCACGAGATCGTCGGCGAGGTCGTCTCGGCCGGCCACGGATGCCTGCACGCCGCCGGTGACCGAGTCGGTGTCGCGTGGCTGCGCGGGACGTGCGGCGCCTGCCGGTTCTGCCGCCGCGGCGCCGAGAACCTGTGCCCGCTGTCGGTCTACACCGGCTGGGACGCGCACGGCGGCTACGCCGAGTACGCGCTGGGCGTCGACGCCTACGCCTACGCGCTGCCGCCCGAGCTGGACGACGTCCGGGCCGCGCCGCTGCTGTGCGCGGGCATCATCGGCTACCGGGCGCTGCGCCGCGCCGCACTGCCGCCGGGCGGGCGCCTCGGCATCTGGGGGTTCGGCGGCTCCGCGCACCTGGCCGCGCAGATCGCCATCGCCGAGGGCGCCGACGTGCACGTCTTCACCCGCAGCCCGGCCGCCCGCGAACTGGCCCGCGCACTGGGCGCGTCGTGGGCGGGCGACTCGTTCGACGCCGCGCCCGCGCCGCTGGACTCGGCGATCGTGTTCGCGCCGGCCGGCGAACTGGTGCCCGCCGCGCTGGAACGGCTCGACCGGGGCGGGACGTGCGCGGTCGCGGGCATCCATCTGAGCGACGTCCCGTCCCTGGACTACCAGCGGTACCTGTTCCAGGAGCGGCAGGTCCGGTCGGTGACGGCGAACACGCGCGCGGACGGCGAGGAGTTCCTGAAGCTGGCCGCGCGACTGGACGTAGCGGTAACGACGCACACGTACGGGCTGGACGAAGCAGACCGCGCCCTGGCCGACCTGGCCGCGGACAGCTTCACCGGCGCCGCCGTCCTCGTCCCCTAGCCGCGCCCGCCAGCCGCGCCCCAGCCGCGTTGATCTGCGGCGTGTTGTTGTTATGGGCGCGCGGATAACAACAACACGCCGCAGATCAACGGGGCGAGGTGTTAGGGGATGGGTTCGGCGGCTACGTGGGCCCATGTTTGGGTGAACCACAGTTCGCCGCCGATTATGCGGGGTTTTGCGCCGGTCTTGGGGCCGCCGTCCACCTCGTCGATCAGGGCGTCGCGGATGCGGTCGGCGGCCGCGTCGTCGCAGGCGCCCGCGAGCCACGGCTCGATGGGGCGCTCGACGGTGAACACGTCCAGTCGGCGGATGCTGCCGCCCGCCGAGGTGATCATCTCGGTGAGCCGGGCGATCGACGGGGTGCCGGGGTGGTCGGGGTCGCGGAGCCGCTCGATCCGGTCGCGCTCGGGGCCCGCGAGGTTGCCGCGGACGAGGTCGGCGATGACCACCCGGCCGTCCGGGCGGCACACCCGCAGCAGCTCGCGCAGCACGCCGTCGGGGTCGCCCAGGGTGTAGAGCGAGAACCGGGCCGTGACGAGGGAGAACGCGTTGTCCCGGTAGGGCAGCGCGGCGGCGTCCGCCTTGATCGTCGGACGGTCGGGGCCGATCGGGTGCGGCACGCGGTCCTCGCGCGTCGCGGCGGCCGGGAGCGGGTCGCCGTCCGGCCCGCCGCGTTGCCCGCCGCCCGGCCCGCCGTCGCCGGTGATGCGGACCGGGCCGGTGCCGAACTCGATCGTCGCCATGCGTCCGGACGTGCCGGCGCGGGCGGGCGGTTCGGGCGCCGCGTCGACCGCGGTCATGTGCCGGACGCGGGGGGCGAGCGCGGCGGGCATCGGTCCGCGGCCCCGCGCGACGTCCAGGCAGACGTCGTCGCGGCCGGGCTCGACGAACTCCAGCAGGCGCCGCAGGTGCGGGGCGATCGTGCCGCCGCTGCGCTGGACGGCGGGCGCCGGTTGCGGCACTGGTCACTCCCTCGGCTCGGGCCGGCTCCCCTGGACGGGCTGCGCCGGGCGGGGCGTGAAGCCGGGTTTCGTCAGTTATGACTCACTGCCGGGGGAGTAAGTTCACGCCGCCGGTTGAGAAATCCGCCGCCCGTTCGTCACGTGGTTCACCGCACCGTTCGCCGCACCGTTCATCCGCGCAGGTGCTGGCCGTACATCGCGAGCACGACGAGCACGAACACGGTGATCACCGCGACGCGGGTGGGCATGGGCACCCGGAGCCGCACCGCGGCCCAGCGCACGCAGAACGCGGCGAGGAGCGACACGACGATGAGGGCGAGGATGCCTTCCATGGGTCCGCCTTCCATGCGGGGGGAGTGCCGCCTCCCTGCACGATAGACGTGTAAGGAACGGGTTACCCGGCGGTTCGGCACGGGGCTCGGACCGCTAACCTCACCTTTGTGGCAGATGCGAAGGAAGTAGACGGCCGGGACAAGGTCGACGGAATGATGACCAACCTGGCGCGCGGGCGGATCGCCCTCGGGCTCGCGGCGTTCGCCGCGCCGAAGCTGACCGTGAAGCTGATGGGGCTCGGCGGCGCCGCCGACCCTGGCCGCGACTACGTCGCCCGGATGTTCGCCGCCCGGGAGATCGCCCTCGGCGCCGGCTACCTGCTCAGCGACGACCACGGGCGCAGGCTGTGGGGGCGGCTCGGCCTCGCCGTCGACTCGCTCGACGTGCTGAACGGGCTGAAGACGCGCGGTGCCCTGCCGCTGTGGGTGACCGCGGGCGCGGTGGCCGTCGCCGGCGGCGCCGCCGGGATCGGCGCGGCGAAGGCCGCCTCCGACATCATGCGCTGACCCCGCGCCGAGCCGGTCGACCGGGGGCGGGTGATGTCGTCCGGGCCCTGGGTAGTTCTCCCCCGCATGGACGCGGACCATCTCGGGCGGGGGCCAGGGCATGACGACGGCGAAGGGCGCGGCGCGGGACGAGCGGGCGATGCCGAAGGGCCGCGACCTCTACGTCATCCTCGGCGCGCTCATGCTCTCCATGCTGCTGGCCGCGCTCGACCAGACGATCGTGTCGACGGCGCTGCCCACGATCGTCAGCGACCTCGGCGGGCTGAACCACCTGTCGTGGGTCGTGACGTCGTACCTGCTCGCCTCGACGGCGTCGACGCCGCTGTGGGGCAAGCTCGGCGACCAGTACGGGCGCAAGCGGCTGTTCCAGGCGTCGATCGTCATCTTCCTGGTCGGGTCGGCGCTGTGCGGGCTGTCGCAGGACATGTTCCAGCTGATCGTGTTCCGCGCTCTGCAGGGCCTCGGCGGCGGCGGGCTGATGGTGCTCGTCGTGGCGATCGTCGGGGACGTGGTGCCGCCCCGCGAGCGCGGCCGCTACCAGGGGCTGTTCGGCGCGGTCTTCGGCGTGTCCAGCGTGTGCGGCCCGCTGCTCGGCGGCTGGTTCGTCGACAACCTGTCGTGGCGCTGGGTCTTCTACATCAACCTGCCGATCGGCGTGCTGGCGCTGATCGTGGTCGCCGCCGTCCTGCCCGCGACGCGCGACCGGGAGCGGCACCGCATCGACTACCTCGGCACGCTGCTGATCGTCGGCTGGGCCGTCGGGCTCGTGCTGATGACGACCTGGGGCGGGACGCGGTACGCCTGGTCGTCCGCGCCGATCATCGGCCTCGCCGCCGGGTCGGTGCTGCTGATCGGGGTGTGGCTGCTGGTCGAGCGGCGCGCCGCCGAGCCGGTCATGCCGCCGGCGCTGCTGGTGAACCGGGTGTTCGCGCTGGGCGCGGCGATCAGCTTCGCGGTCGGCTTCGCGATGTTCGGCGCGCTGACGTTCCTGCCGATCTTCCTGCAGATCGTGCACGGGGTGTCGCCGACGCTGTCGGGGGTCTACCTGCTGCCGATGATGCTCGGCATGCTGGTCAGCTCGATCGGGTCCGGGCAGCTGATCACCCACTTCGGGCGGTACAAGATCTTCCCGGTGCTCGGCACGCCGATGATCGCGGTGGCGCTGTACCTGCTGTCGGGGATGGACGAGACGTCGTCCACGCTGGCGATGAGCCTGCGGTTCGCGTTGCTCGGGCTCGGGCTGGGGCTGGTCATGCAGGTGCTCGTCATCGCCGTCCAGAACGCCGTGTCCTACGAGGACCTGGGGTCGGCCACGTCCGGGGTCACGTTCTTCCGGCAGATCGGCGGATCGTTCGGCGTCGCCGTGTTCGGCTCCATCTTCAGCAACCGGCTCGCCTCGCACATCGAGGGCTTGGCGCGGGTGCTGCCGCCGGGGTTCGATCCCGCGGCCGTCCAGGGGAACCCCAAGTTGCTCGACCGGTTCCCCGCCGACGTCAAGAACAGCGTCCTGCACGCCTATGCGCAGTCGATCGATTCGGTGTTCCTGTGGGCCGTGCCGGTCGCGGCGGTCGCGTTCGTGCTGACGTGGTTCCTGCGCGAGGTGCCGTTGCGGGCTACTGCGCAGACGCCCGACTACGGCGAGGGGTTCGGCGCGGCGCCGACCGTCCGCTCGTCCAGGCATGAGATCGAGCGCTCGCTGAGCGAGCTCATGCGCCGGGATCCGAAGGCCCGCGAACTCTACGAACGCCTGGCCCACCTCTGCGGAGTGGCGCTGCCGCCGGGCAGCGTGTGGGCGCTGTGCCGGATCGCCAAGGACGGCACGGTTCCCCGGCAGGACCTCGCCGACCGGGCCGGCGTCACGATCGAGCAGGGCCGTCCGTACGTCGACCGGCTGGTCGCCGCCGGGTACGTCGAGCGGCGGGACGGGACGCTCGCCATCACCACATCCGGCCAGGGCGTCGCCGAGCGGCTGTTCGCCGCGCGCCGCGAGGGGCTGTGCCGGCACGTGGACGGCTGGGAGCCCGATGAGCATCCCGAGCTGGCGGACCTCCTGACGCGCCTCGCCGAAGCGTCCCTCGGCGAGGACGAGGACGGCGGCCTCCTGCGGCCCGAGTCCGCGGGCGCCACCCGTACGGCGTAGCCGGAGACTCAGCTCACATGGCGTTGCGCGATGATGGATGTAATCTCATACTGACTAACCGAATCTCACTCGGTTTCGGGACGGAACCAACCCCACCCATTGGAGGCTCTAGTGGCCGAGGCGTACATCGTCGGCGCGGTCCGTACCCCCGTCGGTACCAAGAAGGGCGCCCTGAAGGACGTCCACCCCGCCGACCTCGGGGCCCACGTGCTCAAGGAGCTCGTGAACCGTACCGGCGTCGACCCCTCCGCGGTCGAGGACAACATCATGGGCTGCGTCATGCAGGTCGGCCCGCAGGCCCTCGACGTCGCGCGCACCGCGTGGCTGTCGGCGGGGCTGCCGGACACCGTGCCCGGCGTGACCATCGACCGGCAGTGCGGGTCGTCCCAGCAGGCGATCCACTTCGCCGCGCAGGGCGTCCTGTCCGGCACCCAGGACCTCGTCGTCGCGTCCGGCGTGGAGCAGATGGCCAAGGTGCCGATGGGCTCCAGCATCGTCAAGGGGCTGGACTTCCCCTACGGCGAGGGCTGGGCCGAGCGGTACGGCATGCAGGAGATCTCCCAGTTCCGCGGCGCCGAGCTCATGTGCGAGAAGTGGGGCTTCACCCGCGAGGACCTGGAGAAGTTCGCGCTGGAGAGCCACCAGCGCGCCGCCAAGGCCATCGAGGCCGGCATCTTCGAGCGGGAGATCGCGCCGATCGCCGGCCTGTCCCAGGACGAGGGCGCCCGCCCCGACACCACGCTGGAGAAGATGGCGGCCCTGAAGGTCCTGCGCGAGGGCGGCGTCATCACCGCGGCCGTCGCCTCGCAGATCTCCATCGGCGCGTCCGCGCTGCTCATCGCGTCCGAGGAGGCCGTCAAGCAGCACAACCTGACGCCCCGCGCGCGCATCCACACCCTCGCGGTGTGCGGCTCGGACCCGGTCTACATGCTGACCGGCCCGATCCCGGCGACGGAGAAGGCGCTGGCCAAGTCCGGCCTGAAGATCGACGACATCGACGTCTTCGAGGTCAACGAGGCGTTCGCCCCGGTCCCGCTGGCGTGGGCGCGCGACACCGGCGCCTCGCTGGAGAAGATGAACCCCAACGGCGGCGCCATCGCGACCGGCCACCCGCTCGGCGCCACCGGCGGCATCCTCATGACCAAGCTCCTGCACGAGCTGGAGCGCACCGGCGGCCGCTACGGCCTGCAGACGATGTGCGAGGGCGGCGGCCAGGCCAACGCCACGATCATCGAGCGTCTCTGACGACCCCGTAGTCTGCCCCTGGAGCCGTCCGCTCCAGGGGCAGACGCGGTTCACGACCGGGAAGAGGGCATGTACGAGACGATCATCTACGCGGTGGACGAGCGGATCGCGCGCATCACGCTGAACCGCCCCGAGGCCCGCAACTCGCTCAGCGACCAGATGATCGATGAGCTGCTGGACGCCTTCGACCGGGCCAAGGCCGACCCCGCCGTCCGGGTGATCGTGCTGACCGGCGCGGGCGACAGGGCGTTCTGCGCGGGCGCCGACCTGGGCGGCCTGGGCCGGGCCCAGGCGGACGGCCGTCCCCTGGCCGACGCCGCCGCCATCCGGGAGAGCGCCCCGTTCCGCCTGTTCACGGCCTTCCCCCGGCTCGGCAAGCCGATCATCGCCCGGCTCGCCGGGCACGCCGTCGCCGGCGGCCTCGGCCTCGCCGCCGCCTGCGACCTGGTGATCGCCGCCGACGACGTCAAGCTCGCCACCCCCGAGGTCAACGTCGGCCTCTGGCCCATGATGATCATGGCGATCATCAACCGGAACGTCGCCCCGAAGCACGCCTTCAAGCTCTACTACACCGGCGCCCGCATCACCGCCGCCGAGGCCCGCGACATCGGCCTGGTCACCGAGGCCGTCCCGCGGGCCGACCTCGACGCCCGGGTGGACGAACTGGCCCGCGTCATCGCGTCCAAGAGCCCCGTGGGCCTGAGCCGCGGCCGCGACGCCTTCTTCGCGATCGAGGGCCGCCCCCTGGACGACCAGGTGGCGCACCTGCTCGGCGAACTGGTCGCCCTGAGCACCACCGAAGACGCCAAGGAGGGCATATCGGCCTTTCTGGAGAACCGCCCCCCGAACTTCCAGGGCCGCTGACCCCCGGCCTGCCCGCGACTCGAACTCCTGGCCGCTCCTGGCCGTTCGCGACCCGTTCCCGGCCGTTCGCGGCCGTCACGGATTCAGGCTGACAGCCGGGCGCTGAGGAGCCCGCCGATCTCCGCCTGCTGCGCGGCGTCGAAGGCGCCCTTCGGGAGGAACGCGGCGGGATACCTGCTCTGGTAGAGGAGCCAGAACTCCTCGGTCGTCATGACCTTGGAGAACATGGACCAGCGCATCATGGTCGTGGACACGTCCGTGCGGCACTCGTAGCCGTCGTCCGTTATCCGTACCGTCGTGGGGACGCAGAGGAACGCGAACTGGTGCCGGACGCGCCGGCGCAACCAGAAAGACCCCGCGAGCGGCCCAAGGACCGACCCCACCAGCAGGGCGATGGCCAGACCGGCATTGCCGACGGCGAAGCAGACCACCGCACCCGCGACCAGGACCGACGCCACGACCGCGTAGATGGCGTTGAGCTGGCTCCTGAGGCCGCGCTGGAAGGCCCGTGCGACCTCGTCCGGGGCGGGTTCGTATTCGACCGTGATGTCCACAACGCTGCCTTCGTCCGAGTGCCGATCATCTTCCTCAGGTCGCTCCGTCCCCGCAACATCCGGCCGAGCGGGCGATCTTGCCTGGGGCGGTGGGGTGCCCTCAGACTGAACGTCTGTCCCCGGAGCCCCCCGCGAAGGAGAAGAACCGAGCGTGCCCCCCAAGCTCTCAGGTCTCCGTACCGTCGCGGGCCGAGTCCGGGCCCTGGCCGCCCTGGTCCTGGCGGCGCTCGCCGTGCTCCTCACCGTCACGCTCGTCGGGATCGGGGACGCGCGGGAGGGGCTGCGCGCGCTGGGGCACCGGGAAGGCCCCATGGTGGTGGCCACCAGCGACATGTACCTCGCGCTCAGCGACATGGACGCGCAGGTCACCAACGTGCTGCTGACCGGGGGCGAGGACGGCTGGCTGTGCGACCCGGAGCAGGGCTGCGAGCGCAGCGGCGAGCGGTACGCCTACGACATCCGCCGCGAGGACGCCCAGCGGGCCGCGCTGCAGGCCGCGCTGCTGGCGCGCGACGACCCGGAGCGGCTGCGGACCGTCCAGTCGGTGCTGGACGGTTTGTACGCCTACGACCAGAACGTCCAGGCGGCGATGGAGGCCGGGCGGCGGCGGGACGGCCCCGTGGGCGCGCTGCCGCCGGAGGGCGTCCGGCGGTACCGGGCCGCGACCGACCTGATGACGCGGAACCTGCTGCCGAAGGCGTACAACCTGACCCTGGACGGTGCCGCCGACGTCGACACCGCCTACCGGGACGAGCATTCGGCCGTCCGCGCGGGCTGGTTCCGGGTGCTCGGCGCCGGGATCGCGCTGCTGGCCGCGCTGGCGAGCCTGCAGGTGTACCTGGCCCGCCGCTTCCGGCGGCTGCTGAACCTGCCGCTGGCCGCCGCGCTCGCCGGTGCGCTGGTGCTGACGGTGGCGGGGGCGTCGCTGCTGGCCACCGAGGCCGACCATATGCGGGTGGCGAAGACCGGCGGCTTCGACCCGACGCTCACGCTCACCCGCGCCCGCGCGATCGGCAAGGGCCTGGACACCGACCGGGCCCGCCAGCTCCTGGATCCCGCCCAGGCCGACCGCTATGACCAGATGTATCTGGAGAAGTCGCAGTCGATCCTCTACATCAAGGGTGCGACGAGCCTGGCCGCCTACTACCGCGAACTCGACCGGCGGGTGGCCAGCGTGACCCAGGACGGCGGAACCGTGGACTTCGGCGGGTTCTACGGCACCCGCGCACGCCGCACCGACGACGTCGGCGCCCTGCTCACCGACTACCGCCGATACCAGGACCATGACCGGGCCGTCCGCGGCCTGGCGGAGGGCGGCGACCGGCCCGGCGCCGTCCGTGCCCATCTGGACCCGCGCTGGGCGCCCCTGCCGCACCCCGCGTTCCGGGCGCACGACCAGGAGCTGGACGCCCGGATCAGCCATCACGACTTCCTCCGCGCCCGCAGCGTGGCCGACGGCGACCGGGCCCTCGGCCCGTGGAACTGGCTGCCGCCCGTCGCGGCGCTGGCCATCGCGGCCCTCGTCGTGGCCGGGGTGTGGCCGCGCCTGTCGGAGTACCGCTGAGACCCATGAGACGGGAGCCGCACGTGCAGCATGCCGCCCGCAGCACGCTCACCCTCGCCGCAACGGCCGTCCTCGCCGGGCTGGCCGTGCTGGTCCTGGTGGTGACCGTGGTGACGGCGCCGCTGGTGGACGGCGCCGACGAACCGCCGTCGATCACCGACCGCGACACCCTGGTGGTCGGGGTGAAGGACGACCAGCCGGGCCTGTCCCAGCGGACGGGCGACGGCTCGTTCGCGGGCTTCGACGTCGACGTCGCGACCTATGTGGCGGGCCGGCTGGGCGTCGCGCCGAAGGACCTGACCTTCCGTCCGCTCTCCTCGGACGAACGCGAGAAGGCGCTGCGCGGCGGCACGGTCGACATGGTGGTCGGGACGTACTCCATCACCCCCGAGCGCAAGGACAAGGTCACCTTCGCGGGGCCGTACTACGTCGCGCACCAGGACATCCTCGTCCGGCAGGGGGACAGGACCGTCCGGAACGTGCGCGACCTGCACCACAAGAAGCTCTGCAAGGTCGCCGGGTCCAACTCCTGGCGCCGCGTGACCGAGGAGCGCAAGGTCGCGGCCACGCTCGTCCCGGCCGGGTCCTACGCCGACTGCGTCAAGGCACTGGCCGCCGGACGCCTGGACGCCGTCTCCACCGACGACCTGATCCTCGCCGGGTTCGCGGCCACCGGCGGCTCGGGCGTCACCGTGGTCAACGCGCCCTTCTCGGACGAGCGGTACGGGATCGGGCTCCCCAAGGGCGACCTGAAGGGCTGCCGCGCCGTCAACCGGATCCTGACCGGCATGTACCAGAACGGCGCCGCCGAAACCCTCCTCGGCCAGTGGTTCACCACATCGGGCCTCGACATGACCATCACCGTCCCCCAGTTCGAGGGCTGCGCCTAGGCGCCGCCTCGCTCGCCGCCGTCCGCACCACCGAGCCGAAGGCCGATACGGCGGCACAGCCGGAGCGCGATACCGTGCGTCAGCACGTCATGCGCGATCCGGGGGCGCCACGCGGCCTTACATCGAGCGAAGGTTGGACGGGAGGCGCCAGCAGCATGAACACTCCGCTGCCATCGGAGGTGGAGCGGCCTGACGGGTCGTACGTCCGGATCGGCGCTCTGGTTCCGCTGTCCCCTCCCGGCTGGGTCGCGGCGGGCCGGCACCTGCTCGCCGGACTCGAACTGGCCGTCCGCGAAATCAACGACGCCGGCGGCGGAAGACCCCTCGAACTGGTGGTCCGGGACACGGCGGCCGATCCGCGGCGAGCCGCGGCGGCCGTGGAGGAACTGGCCGGCCTGGGCGTGGCCGCCTTGGCAGGGGAGTACCACAGCGTCGTCGCTCAAGCGGCCGCCGCCAAGGCCGACGCTCTCGGCCTGCCCTTCCTGTGCTCGTCAGCGGTTCTCGACGCGCTCACCGAGCAGCCGACGGAATGGGTCGCGCGCCTCGCCCCGGCGCAGTCTCGCGGCTGGCGGGTCTATGCCGACTTCCTACTCGAAGCGGGCCACAGAAGAATCGCCGTGGCGGCCCAACCGAGCGTCTACTGGGCCTCGGGAACCCGCATTCTGCGGGACCATCTCGCTCCACGCGGCGGCACCGTCATCGAACTGGACATGGGGGCGCTCACCCCCACGGCCGTGTGCGCCGAACTCGCCGAGAACCGCGCCACGGCCCTCCTGCTTCTGGTCGGCCATCCGGAACCGGCAGTGTCGATCGTCAGGGCCGTCCGCCGTGACCGGCGCCTTGCCGATGTCCTGATCGGCGCCCCGGCCGGGCAACCGGAGTTCGCCGAATGGGCGACGCTGCTCGGCGGCGACGGCGCCGGAGTCCCGTTCCTGCGCTACCTGCCCGACCGCCTCGGCCCGCGCGGCGTCCGAGTCGAGACGGCCCTCCGCGAGCGGCTGGCCGAAGCGCCCTCGTTCGTCGCCTTCGAGGGCTACGACGCGGTCACCGTCCTCGCCGACATCCTGCGATCGCACGGCACGGACCGGACGCGCATCGCCGAGTCCTGGCCGCACGTCGCCGTCGAGGGCACCCGCGGACGCATCCAGTTCTCCCGGGTGCCCGGCATCAGCGTCCGGCAATGGACGTGGGCGCCGATCCAAGTCGTCGACCGAGACCCGGCGAACCCCGACCACTTCCGAATCCTGCACAAAGCCTGAACGACCACCCGCGTCACCCACCCGTAGCGCCGCAGCCGGACTCAGCCGGTGTCGCTGCGGCTGGCGTTGGCCGACGACGGGCTTCGGGTGGAGGTCCGGGACGCCTCGCCGGTGCGTCCGAAGGCGTCCGCGCCGGATCTCTCGATGCCGGAATCGCCGGTGTCCGAGCGTGTGGGCCCTCCTGAAAGCGGAGTTCCGCCGGCCGGGGTGAAACTTGCCCGACCTGGGGAAGAGGGGCGGGGTGGGGGAGTGGTTCACGCGGGAGATCGCGGACACGGGGCGGCTGCGGTTGTTCTGTTTCCTGCTGGCGTTCATCGCGGGGTTCCTGTTCATCCGGTTCAGCGTGCGGATGATCCGGCGGCAGGTCCGGTGGTGGCCGGGGAACGTCACGCCCGGTGGGCACCACATCCATCACGTGGTGTTCGGGCTGGTGTTCATGTGCGTCGGCGGTGTGGGCGGGCTGTCCGTCCAGGACGATTCGTCCGGGTGGGCGGCGGCCACGGCGGCTGTCTTCGGGATCGGGACGGCGCTGGTGCTGGACGAGTTCGCGCTCGTCCTGCACCTGGAGGACGTCTACTGGAGCGAGCAGGGCCGCCTGTCGGTCGAGGTCGTGTTCATCACGATGGCGCTGTGCGGACTGCTGCTGCTGGGCCTGCGGCCCCTGGGCGTGGACGACGTGGCGGGCGACGGGCTGTGGGTGATCGCGGCCGTCATCGTGTTCGATGCGCTCGTTGCCGTGGTCGCACTGACCAAGGGCAAGGTCTGGACGGGGCTCATCGGCCTGTTCATCGGTGTGGTCGCGGTGGTCGGCGCCGTCCGGCTGGCCCGGCCCGACTCGCTCTGGGCGCGGCGGAGGTACCGGCCCGGGTCGCGGAAGGAGCGGCGGGCCGTGGTCCGCGAGCGCCGGTACCGGCGGCCCGTCCAGCGGTTCGGCGACTGGCTGAGCGACGTCATCGCCGGACGGCCGTCCATCAGTGCGGGTACTGGCGGGGCGGACGAGGACGAATCCCGTCCCGAAAAGACTCGATGACCGAGCTGATCTGGCGGCTGACCCGCGTCCCCTCCAGGCGGTCGAGGTAGAGGGAGCGGCGGGCTAGGTGTACTGACCACAGAGGTTGTGGACGTGGCGACATGCTGCCGATGATCTTGGCGTGAGGGAGGGCCTCCGGGTTCGGTGTGGATTGCGA